>JBDTPK010000200.1:0-5569 GCA_039932735.1 Nitrospirota bacterium | reverse complement strand
ACGGGGGTGGGCTCAATAGGGGCCTCTGAAATCACTGCCCTCACCGGCACCGAAACCTGCACGGCGGGCGCTGGCTATATCACCAACGCCTGCGGACGGGATCCGTACTTTTTTGGAAGCAACCATACCCCGCCTTGGGCGACGACGTCCGCACAGGTCCGCTGCTGCAAAACCTTCGTCATCATCGTGACGGACGGGGAACCGACGCAGGATACTAATATTCCAGCAGGAATCCAGGATTACGCACACGGACGCCATGGTGTTCACTGTACGGGAGCGGATGTGAGTAGTCCGACGGCTCCCATCAATACAACATGCAATGCCAATCCAACCACGACCGCACCCTACCTGATCGGCACAAGTCCTCTCGCCACTGGGACCTCAGGCGAGCACAAGACGGACTATGCGGACAGTGGAAATCATTATCTGGATGACGTGGCCTATTGGGCGCACACGAATGACCTTCGTCCCTGTACCGCTGCCGGGACCGATGGAACGATTGCCGTCCTCAACGTGACGGGCCATTGTCTGCAGGGGCTCCAGAACATGTCGGTCTATACGTTCTTCGCCTTCGGTAACATCGCGGGCAGAGAAATCTTGATGCATGCGGCCCAATTGGGTGGGTTTGAGGACAGCAACAACAATAATATTCCTGATCTGGTGAGCGAGTGGGACAAAGTTATCAATGCGACCGGTGCACCGGGAACCGACGGAATTCCCGATAACTACTTCGAATCCTCCAATGTGGACGATTTACAAGATAGGCTGATGGCGACGATCACGGCGATCTTGCGGAAGAGTTCGTCCGGAACGGCCATTTCCGTGTTGGCCACCTCTGCCAGCGGTGAGGGGAGTGTCTATCAAGCCTACTTCTACACGAGCACCGTCGGGCAGGGTGGAGCCAATGTGAGATGGACGGGGTATGCGCAGGGGCTGTTTATCGACCATCTAGGGAATTTTCGGGAAGATACGAATCAGGACGGCAAGCTAGTCTATGAAACCGATTACATCGTGAAGACCCGGTACGATAACAATAGCGCCAGTCTCACATACGGAACTGTGCTCGTCGACAAGTTTGTGGATGCCAACGGCGACGGGGATGCCGACAGTATGGTGCCGACAATCTCAGGCCTGGGGTTGAAAGATATTCTTCCCTTCTGGGAAGGGGGCAAACAACTGGCTAGTCTCGCCTCCACGTCAAGAAATCTGCTCACGTGGGTGGATTCCAACAACGATGGACTCGTGCAGGCGGGCGAGCAGATGCAATTCAGCACTGCGAATTCTGGAACCTTGAGTCCCTATCTGAGAGCCGGTGTCGCTCCATACACGGCGAACAACATCATCAACTTTGTTCGCGGGGACGAAATCGCGGGGCTTCGTACGCGCATGCTGGAAGTGCCGATCGGTAGCGGGACGTACAAAGTATGGAAATTGGGCGACCCCATCCATTCGACGCCTACCATTGTGGCTGCGCCGCGCGCGAACTACGATCTCATTTATGGAGATTCCAGCTACACGTCGTTCTATACCAAATGGAAAGATCGCCGTGAGGTCGTCTACGTCGGTGCGAACGATGGGATGCTGCACGCCTTCAACGGCGGGTATTATCACAAGAGCGACGATGTGACGACTCCGGCCGTGGTCGAGCATGGATGGTTCACGAAGAATCCCACCGACAACAGTAGCGGCCGTCCGCTCGGGGACGAACTCTGGGGGTACATTCCCCATCAACTCCTGCCGCAGTTGCAGTGGTTGACGAGGGTCGATTACACACATGTGTACTACGTGGATCTCAAGCCCACGGTGGCGGATGTGCGGATTTTTACGCCGGACGCAGACCATCCGAACGGCTGGGGGACGGTTCTGATCGGGGGGTTCCGCATGGGAGGGAGCTGTGGAAACTGTGCTTCGGGCACGGGCGCTCCTCCAATGGTCGTGAATATCGGTGGGACGAACCGTACGTTCTACAGTGCATACTTTGTGCTCGATATTACCAATCCGGAGGTCGACCCTAAGCTGCTCTGGAGTTTCAGCAGTGCCGGCTTGGGGCTCTCAATCGGTACTCCCTCGGTGATGCGGGTGAGCCCGACAGCGGATGCAAAGATCGATAATACCAATGCCAAGTGGATGGTGTTGTTCGGCTCGGGGCCCAACGGCTATGGGGCAGACTTGCCGCCCGCTCCAGCGCAATCAGCCACGATGTATGCCGTGGACTTGAAGGTCGGGCCGGGAGCCGCCAATTCGCAAGTGACTTCGATGCCACTCGGTACCTGGGAGTCGTTTGTCGGTAACATCGCGGTGTTGGATAGGGATTTCGACTACCGCACCGACGTTGCCTACTTCGGGCGCACGCTCAATGACGGATCTCTGCCCTGGAGGGGCAAAATGTATCGGTTGACCACTGGAGGTTGTACCAACGCTCCTTGCAGCACCTCGACCTGGGGTGTTGCCAACGGCGGCAGCCGATCGGCCACGGAGATGATCGATACCTTCAATGACTACACCGCCTCAACCAGCACTGTAGTGGAAATGGGGCCGATAACAACCGCACCGTCGGTGACGATTGACGATGCGAATAAGGTGTGGGTCTTCTTCGGAACGGGTCGCTACTTGAGTAATTCCGACAAGACCAACACCGAGCAACAGTACCTGTTCGGAATTAAGGACAACGTAATGAACTCGGGGTGCACCCAGACAAACACCACCAATTGCAATAACGTCAATCTGGTGAATACGACGAACGCGGTGGTCTGTGTCGTCTGTGTGCCTGCGACGAATCAAATGACGGATCCGAACAATCCTGCGCTCACTAGTGTCACCACGGGAGCCAACTCGATGGTGGGGTTGGTCCAGAGCAAGGATGGATGGTACGTCAAGCTGGCCACTGCGGTCGGCACATCGGCAGAGCGGTCGGTGTCCAGCCCCGTTGTACTTGCTGGAGCGGTATTCTTTCCGACACTCGTGCCGACGAATGATTTCTGTGCGTCGACTGGAACGAGTTATCTCTACGCGCTGTACTACAAGACCGGGTCTGCGTACTCGTCTCCGATCATCGGGACCAGCGCCTCCGGTGCGAATACGATCAGCAATACGAGGATGAATCTTGGCGATGGAGTGGCCTCGCAAGTCGCGATCCATATCGACGGGACTGGTAGCATTCCCGGAGGACCCCCAGGCGGGCCGCCGATTAAGGCCTGCAGCCAGATGAGTACAGGGAGCAGCACGTGTATAGATGCAGATGCTCCGAATCCTCCCTGGAGTCGGTATATGTCTTGGGAGCGTGATCGAAGGTGAGCGAAGGTTTACGCGAGTTGGGAGGGACCAGTGTCTTGGTTCCTCCCGGCTCAACCGGCAGGGACAACGCAGCATTCAAATAACAAACGAAGTCGTCGCATCAACCGGTGGTATATATAAGATCCTTGTCATCGCTATGGGTTATTTTCCCTCTCCTGTTTATCGGGTGTAATCCGAGTTCTGCTCCAGACAACGAGTCCTCTTCTCCAAGTCATGCCTCACCACAGCGTCCCGCCACCATCCGTGTAGCGACAATTACCCCGGACCCAATTACGCTGAACGACACGGTTAAGGTCATGATCGAGACCGATGGAAACCAGTCCGGTACGGCTGGGTTTCAGTACCAGTGGATGGCCAATGATGCCCCTCTCCGAGATCAGACGGGACCCACATTGACGCCGAACATGTTAAAGCGTGGGGATCGCGTGACGGTCGATCTTGTGCCCACGAGAGGAACGGTTCAAGGAACTCGTTACCAGGCCGCTCCCGTGGTGGTCGGCAATAGTCCCCCCATCGTCTCGCATATTTCCATCGAGCGGCCGGTTGATCCGCACGCTCCAGTCTTTGCGAAGTTGGAGGCCGTCGATGCAGATCAGGACGAGATGCAGTTCGATTTTCGTTGGTGGCGGAATAGCACAGTTGTGAAACAGGGGGCGGAGCAGGCGTTGGATACCACGGGATTCCAGGCCAAGGATACGCTTGAGGTGGAAGTGACCCCGCGGGACCAATTGTCTGTCGGGAAGGCGGTTCGTTCGGAATCGGTTTATGTCGGGAATAGTCCTCCGAAGATCGTCTCTTCCCCCGCAGTGCTTATAGGCCGCGAACGATACGAGTATACGGTGAAAGCGGTCGATGCGGACGGCGATCCACTCAGTTTTATACTGGACGTGGCGCCCCCCGGGATGGTGATTGACAAAGAAACCGGGCATCTCTTTTGGCAGATTCCTCCGGGCCAACATAGTGGCCATCGAGTTCGTATCGTTGCTGAAGATGGGCAAGGGGGAAAAGCTTTTCAGGAATTCGATTTCTCACTTCCTGTTCCTGTCGTGCCCGCTAAACCAGAAGGTATGTGAGGGTGTTCGTATAGCGCCATTGTTTCTTCTGCTTGTCACTCCAATCGACGGTTTGTTACAATCAGCCCATTAACGCTTTAGGGAGGGAGAACGCCTTAGCGCTTGTGCGTAAACTTAAACTCAGAGAAGGCACTAATACCGCTGTGCTGTTCGGTCACCAGGACCGACACCTCAGGCTGATCGAAGAAGACCTCGGCGTGCGCCTCTCAGCGCGAGGAGAAGAACTCACCCTCGATGGTACGTCAGACGCCACTCGCTATGCGGAACGTGTGCTCACGGAACTTGCTACTCTCGCCAACGACGGGATGGTCCTCCAGCCAGACGACATTACCCACGCCTTGGGCGCGCTCCGGCAGAGCCCCGAGACCCCAATCAAAGAACTCCTCGCCAATGCAGCGACGATTGTCACCAAGAAACGTTTCGTCGCGCCGAAGACGCCGATGCAAAAAGCCTATATCGAAGCCATCGAGACGCATGACATCGTCATTGGAATCGGCCCGGCCGGAACGGGCAAGACCTATCTGGCAATGGCGATGGCGGTGAGCGCCTTGATGAAGAAAGAAGTGAGCCGCATCATTCTAGCGCGGCCGGCTGTTGAAGCGGGCGAGAAGCTCGGATTCCTCCCCGGCGATATGTATGCCAAAGTGAATCCCTATCTCCGCCCTCTGTACGACGCGCTCTTCGACATGATGGATATGGAACGGGCCTCGCGTGCGATTGAACGGGGCGACATCGAGATTGCGCCGCTCGGGTTTATGCGAGGCCGCACGTTGAACGATTCATTCGTCATTCTCGATGAAGCACAAAACACCACAGCGGAGCAAATGAAGATGTTTCTCACGCGGCTTGGCTTCCATTCCAAGGTGGTCGTCACCGGCGATATTACGCAGGTGGACCTTCCGCCCGAACGGGTCTCCGGCCTGATCGAGGTGCGGGAAATTCTGCGCGATGTCGAGGGCATTGAATTCGTCTACTTCGACGAGCGCGACGTAGTCCGTCATAAGTTGGTGCAAGACATCATCAAGGCCTACGATCAGCATCAGAACCCCGCGCAGTCTTCCGGTCCTCTATCTGGCGCGACGGGACTTCGACCGTCGTCGCTGTCGAACAATAAACAGCCGAAACCTACCACCCCTTCCTTGCCGCCCACGGATTCTTGGGGTCAGTCACATTAATGCCGGTCCATATGCAGAGTCGGGTTC
>JBDTPK010000199.1:0-5575 GCA_039932735.1 Nitrospirota bacterium | reverse complement strand
GCCTCAACGCGGTCGTAAACAGGTTCGCCGAATTCGCGCGTCAGATCGCGGTAGAGTTCTCCCGGATCACGGCCCATCCGCGCCGTGATCTCCGCCGCAAGCAAAGCCGGGACGATTCCGTCTTTGTCCGTCGTCCAAACACTTCCGTCCAGACGGAGGAACGACGCGCCCGCGCTCTCTTCTCCGCCGAAACCAAGGGAGCCGTCGAGCAGGCCGTCCACGAACCACTTGAAACCCACCGGCACTTCGTAAAGCTTCCGGCCAAGCTTCGCGGCGACGCGATCGATCATCTGGCTGCTCACCACCGTCTTGCCCACGCCCGCTTCTTTGCGCCACTTCGGGCGATGTTGGAACAAGTAAAGGATCGCTACTGAAAGGTAGTGGTTGGGAGACAGTAGCCCCACGCTTTTGGTGACGATTCCGTGCCGGTCGTGGTCCGTGTCGCAGGCGAAGGCGATCTCGAACTGATCCTTCAGCCCGATCAACCGCTGCATCGCATAGGGCGAGGATGGGTCCATGCGGATCTGGCCGTCCCAATCCACGGTCATAAAGCGAAAGGTCGGATCGACCTCTTCATTCACAACCGTGAGGTTCAACCTGTAATGTTCGGCAATCGGCTTCCAGTAGTGGACTCCCGCTCCACCGAGCGGATCGACTCCCATGCTGATCTTCGCTCCCCGAATCGCGTCCATGTCGATCACATTGCGGAGATCAGAAATGTAAGCGTTGAGATAGTCGTGCCGATGTGTCGTGGAAGCCTGGAGAGCTTTCTCGAAAGTGATCCTTTTCACGCCACTCAGGCCATCCCGGAGAAACTCGTTCGCCTTTGCCCCGATCCAGTCCGTGACGACCGCTTCCGCCGGCCCACCGTTGGGCGGATTGTATTTGAACCCACCGTCATGCGGCGGATTGTGCGACGGCGTGATGACAATGCCGTCGGCCAGACCCGACTTCCGCCCCTGGTTGTAGGTGAGAATGGCGTGAGAAATAACAGGTGTCGGAGTGTAGTCGTCGCCCTCCGCCAGCATGACTTCCACACCGTTCGCCGCGAGCACCTCCAGTGCGCTGGCAAGTGCCGGCACGGAGAGCGCGTGCGTGTCCATGCCGAGAAACAGCGGGCCATCGATCTTGTTCTGCTCCCGGTACAGACAAATGGCCTGACTGATGGCGAGGATATGCCATTCGTTGAAAGCCTTGTCGAATGCGGAACCACGATGCCCGGAGGTGCCGAAGGCAACCCGTTGTGAGGTCACCTCGGGGTCGGGCACTTCCGTATAGTAGGCCGTCACCAGCCTAGGCACATCCACCAACATAGATTCCTGGGCCGGCTTGCCTGCGAGAGGACTTACTTTCAAGATGCTCCCGCCACATGCCGTGGTGACCGTTGCGCCAAGGTCTCCATCAGCTTGTCGAACGGCTTGTTAAATTTCTCGACGCCTTCGTCCTCAAGCTGCCGCGTCACATTGTCGATGCTGATGCCTAGTTCCGGCAGTCGGTCCAACACCCAGTGGGCTTCCTCGATGCCTTGTTCGAGCCGGGCTACCGGCTCTCCATGGTCGCGGTAGGCATCCAGGGTTTCGAGCGGGGCCGTGTTGACCGTGTCCGGCCCGATGAGGGACTCGACGTATTTCACGTCACTGTAGTCGGGGTTCTTGGTGCTGGTGCTGGCCCAGAGCAGCCGTTGGACCTGAGCGCCCTGAGCAGCCAGCTTCCTGAACCGGTCACTGCTGAAGATCTCTTTGTAGATTTGATAGGCAAACCTCGCGCTGGCGATGGCAACTTGCCCGTGCGCCTTTTTCGCGAGTTCTGCTTCCTTTCCGCCTTGAGCGACGAGTTTTTCCAGCAGCGGATCCACCAGCGCATCAATGCGGCTCACAAAGAAGCTGGCCACCGAGGCTATATGCTTGACCGGCTTCCCTCCGGCTGCGCGCGCTTCGATGCCGGCGATATAAGCTTCCGCCACTTGCCGATAACGAGGCAATCCAAAGAGCAGCGTCACGTTGATATTGATTCCTTCGCTGACGAGTTGCTGGATGGCGGGCAGCCCATTGGCCGTCCCCGGGACCTTGATGAAGACATTAGGCCGATCCAGCGCGGCCCACAATCGGCGAGCTTCCTCCATCGTCCCGTTGGTGTCATGCGCCAGGTGGGGATTGACTTCCAGGCTGACGTATCCATCTTGACCGTCAGTCCGGTCGTAGAGAGGCCGGAACTCGTCGGCGGCGCCCTGCACGTCGCGCTGGCTGAGGGTTTCGTAGATTGCGTCAGTGCCTTTATCCTTAAGCGCCATGGCCCGAATGTCCTCGTCGTAGTCGTGGCTGTCCGCAATCGCCTTCTCGAAGATGGATGGATTCGAGGTCATCCCCCGCAGTCCATCCTCCTCGATCAACCGCCTGAGCTCTCCGCTGACGACCAGATCTCGCCGGATGTAGTCCAGCCAGATGGACTGTCCGAGCGTTCCCAAACGTTGCACGGGGTTACTGCTCATAATTTCACCGTCCTGTTTTCCAGACTTGCGACCTTCGCCACGCGACGACGATGACGCTCCGCGCCGCTGAAGCGTGTGTGCAGAAATATTTCGACCAACTCCCAAGCAACTTTATTCGTTACCACGCGGCCGCCCAGGCAGATCACGTTCATGTCGTCGTCCTCGACCCCCTGGTGCGCCGAGAAGCTCTCATGGATCAGACACGCCCGCACATCGGGCACCTTGTTGGCGGCGATGCATGCGCCGACGCCACTGCCGCAGATGGCCACCCCGCGGTCCACCTCTCCGCGCGCAACCGCGCGGGCCAGGGGCACGACAAAGTCGGGATAATCATCGTCCGGATTCGGTTGGTCGTCCCCAAAGTCCACCACTTCGTAGTGAGCTTCACGGAACATCCCGGACAGATACTGCTTCGACTCAAATCCTCCGTGATCGGCAGCGATACCGATTCGTTTCGGGGAATCAGGCATTGTTCTTCCCGAGCAAGGCCAGTGCCCGCTTGCAGACGTTTTCAACGGTAAACCCATACTCGCGCATCAGCACCGGCCCGGGCGCGGACGCACCGAAATGATCGAGGCCAATCACGTCGCCAAGATCGCCCACATAGCGATGCCAGCCCTGCGTCGCCCCCGCTTCCACAGCGAGCCGAGCGCGGATTCCAGGCGGAAATACCGAGCGGCGATATTCTTCCGTCTGCGCATCGAACAATTCCCAACTAGGCATGGACACAAGGCGCGCCTGCACGTTCTTCTCTTCCAGTTCACGCTGAGCTTCTACGATCAGACCCACTTCCGATCCGGTCGCGATCAAAATAATCTGGGGTCGGCCGCTGGCCGCTTCGGCCAGAATGTAGGCCCCGCGTTTCAAGCCGACGGCGGGGGCATAGCGGCTGCGGTCTAGGGTCGGTACATCCTGCCGAGTCAGGATGAGCGCCACGGGACGCTCCCGCGACTCGATCGCGACACGCCAAGCCTCCGCAGCTTCGTTGGCATCGCAGGGCCGGATCACGGTCAGGCCCGGAACGGCGCGTAGGTTGGCGATTTGTTCCACGGGCTGGTGCGTGGCTCCGTCCTCCCCCAGCGCGATGCTGTCGTGGGTGAACACGTAGATGACTCGCTGCTTCATGATGGCCGCGAGGCGCATGGGAGGGCGCATGTAGTCGGAGAAGACCAGGAAGGTCGCACCGTAGGGGATGATGCCGCCATGCACGGCCATGCCGTTCAGAATCGCGCCCATTCCGTGTTCGCGAATACCGAAGTGCACGTTGCGCCCCGCGTAATCCCAGCCGCCGCCGCTGGAGCCTTGCCTGTCGTCGCAAGCTCGGTCGGGAGATTCAAAATCGCCCGCGCCTTTCAGTTGCGTTTGCGTCGAGGGATCCAGATCCGCGGAACCGCCCATCAGCGAGGGAAGCTTAGGCGCAATCGCGGCCATTACCTTGCCGGCGGCCACGCGGGTTTTCATTCCCTTGGGGTCGGCGTGAAAGAAGGGAATATCCGCATCCCAACCTGCAGGCAGTTCGCCGCGCATCCTTGCTTCAAACTCAAGGGCCAAGTCGGGATGCGTGGCTGCGTACCGGGAGAAACACTCTCGCCACTCCAACTCCAATTGTCGTCCGCGCGGCAGGGCCTCGCGAAGATGGGCGAGCGCTTCGGGCGGAACATTGAAGAGCGGCTCAACCGGCCACCCTAGTTTCAATTTCGTCAGCTTCACATCCTCGACGCCTAGCGGTGAACCGTGCGCTTCAAAAGAATCCTGCTTGGGGGAACCGAAGCCCAAGTGGGTGCGGACGAGGATCAGCGAAGGGCGTTTCGTTTCGCTTCGTGCGGCTCGCAGAGCCAGATCGATCGATTCCAAATCGTTTCCGTCCTCCACCGATTGCGTGTGCCAGCCATACGCCTGGAAGCGCTTTGCGTGGTCTTCGTGAGAAGCGATGTTCGTGCCGGCGGAGAGCGTCACATGGTTGTCGTCGAACAGGTAGATGAGCTTGCCGAGCTCCAACTGTCCGGCAAGTGAGGCCGCTTCGGAGGCCACGCCCTCCATGAGATCGCCGTCGCTGACCAATCCGTAGGTGCAGTGATTGACGATCTCGGAACCCGGCCGGTTATAACGCGCCGCAAGGTGCGCTTCCGAAATCGCCATGCCCACGCCATTGCCGAAGCCCTGGCCGAGTGGGCCAGTCGTCGTCTCCACCCCAGGCGTCAGACCACGCTCCGGATGACCAGGCGTAATGCTGCCCCACTGGCGGAATTGCTTGATCTGATCCAGCGGCAAGTCGTAGCCGGTGAGGTGCAACAAGCTGTACAGCAGCGCCGAACCGTGGCCTGCCGAGAGAACAAAACGATCCCGATTGAACCAATGCGGGTTCTGGGGATTGTGCCGCAAAAATCGGGTCCACAATACGTAGGCCATGGGTGCGGCACCCATGGGCAGGCCGGGATGGCCGCTATTGGCCTGTTGCACGGCGTCAACCGACAGGAAGCGGATCGTGTTGATCGACAGTTGATCCAGTTGTGCCGGATTGCGAGTTGTCGTGGTTGCCGCGCTCAATGCTCGTTTCTCCTTGGCTGATGCAAAAAAGACAGGCGAAGGCTCTGGTTATCCACCAAAGTACGGGGAGAAAACCCCTCCGCCGGTTGGACCACCAAGAGCGTTTGGGATGAGGGCGAAGAACAGATCTCCTTGCGCACGCTCCCTCTGGAATCACCCTTGTCCTGAGTGATGCGACCTTTGTTCTCCTCTGGCGGTCCCGAGAGGCAGTTCACCCGCCCAATACCCCTCGCGGTTGCAGTGCCGATGCAATCTGGTTTCGTAGTCGCGTGTGATGAGAGCTTCTTCCGTATATTCGGGCCCCTGCTTGATGGTTTCGCGAGTCAGGTTGATAAAGACTTTTGATTCTTCCCAACTGATCTTTTCAATCCATCGCGTTGAAATCAGGACCTTTTTGCCCGGCCACCAGTTTCCTGTATCGACGATCAAGTAACGAACAGCCCACGTCTCGTCATCAACGACAAAATCTTCGACGTCGCCGATCACTCCGTCCTGGGCCTGGATCGTCCGGCCAGTGACATCCTGCGTGCTGCGAAGGTG
>JBDTPK010000198.1:0-5610 GCA_039932735.1 Nitrospirota bacterium | reverse complement strand
GACGATCCAAAATTGTGGTCCAAGACGGACTATGTTCGCAGGCTGCTTGAGGAGTATCGACTCAGGCCTGCAAGCGTCGAAGTGCCTTTCACCTCATGGAAGACTCTTCCGGATCGTGCATTACTTGCCGTCAAATGGCACAAAAGGCGCGATTGTGCCTTTTGGCATTGGGTGGTGTTTTGGCGCGGGCCCCGCGGTCCTGTCGTGCTCGACTCAAAGCGCGCACTACGTCGGCATGTGCGTACTGATTTCTGCCGCATGACGCCGAAATGGTTCATTCCTATAGCAGGATGCTGAAAAGCTCCTCCAGCGACGTTCTCGCATCGTTCAGGCCCTCAACGTACCACAAGGGTACGCTTCGGGCCTTCATTCGCTGCGGCCTTGCTGGACGACCTTTTGAGCATCCTGCGGGAGTACTGTTCCTTTGTGCCAGCCGTGTGCCCCATCGAAGTAGTCGTCTGCTAACTGGTGCAGCTTTACATCGATTACACGGAGACAGATGGTGACCAATCGATTTCTTCCGATTGCCGATGGCAAGACCCGCTGTGGATGGGTCGGCGGCAAGCCGCATTTCATCGACTACCATGACCATGAGTGGGGGGTGCCGACCCATGATGACCGGAAGCATTTTGAGCTGTTGCTGTTGGAAGGCGCGCAGGCAGGCCTGACGTGGGAGATAATCTTGCTGCGGCGAGAGGGCTATCGGCGAGCGTTTGCGGAATTCGATCCCAAGAAAGTGGCGCGATTCACGGCAAAGAAAAAAGCTGTGCTGCTGAAGAATCCCGGGATCATCCGCAACCGGCTCAAGATCGACTCGGCGGTGACCAACGCGCAGGCGTTTCTCGCAGTCCAGGAAGCGTTCGGTTCGTTCGATCGCTACGTCTGGCAGTTCGTGGGCGGCACGCCGATCGTGAACCGCTGGGGTAAGATGGCTCAGGTGCCGGCGACGAGCGCGGTCAGCGAAGCATTGTCCAAGGATCTCAAGAAGCGCGGCTTCCGATTTGTCGGCAGCACAATCATCTATGCCTACATGCAGGCAATTGGGCTGGTCAACGATCACACGATTGGTTGCTTCATGCGAGTTACACGCTAACAGGTGGCGCATGGTCGCATCCCTTGTTTCCTGTCAGCAGGGAGAGGCTGCCTGATGATGAAGACGATGTCGGTGCGGTGCTGCATTGCGGGAGGCGGTCCTGCCGGGATGATGCTGGGCCTGCTCTTGGCGCGTGCAGGCGTCGACGTTGTCGTGTTGGAGAAACACGCCGACTTTCTCCGTGATTTCCGGGGAGACACCATCCACCCATCGACGCTGGAAGTCATGCACGAGCTGGGTGTTTTGGACCGTCTGCTTACCGTACCCCACCAGAAAGTGTCGCGGATCAACGCTCAGTTCGGCGATCTGGCCTTGACGGTCGCGGATTTTTCGTCTCTCTCGACGCATTGTCGCTTTGTCGCCTTCATGCCTCAATGGGACTTTTTGAACTTTTTGGCTGAAGAGGCAGAGCGGTATTCGACGTTTCAGTTGCGGAGGCAAGCGGACGTGACGGGGCTTATCGAGGATGAAGGTTCTGTGGTGGGGCTCCGGGCGAACGCCTCAGATGGTCCGCTGGAAGTACGGGCCGACCTTGTCGTGGGAGCCGATGGGCGACACTCAATTGTTCGTGCGAAGGCTGGCCTCTCAATCGAAGAATTCGGCGCACCCATGGACGTTCTCTGGTTCCGTCTGTCCAGGCGGGCGAGCGACCCGGGCGATCCCGTAGGCCGCTTCGACGTCGGTCGTATCTTCCTCATGCTGAATCGGGGCGACTATTGGCAGTGTGGCTTCGTGATCCCAAAGGGATCGCGAGATCAGCTACAAGATCGAGGGCTGCCGGCATTTCGTGAGGCTGTCGCGCAGCTCGCGCCGTTCATGGCCGATCGTGTAGGCGAACTCCACGAATGGGAGCCGATTAAGCTCCTGACGATTCAGGTCGACCGGCTGCCCCAATGGCATCGCCCAGGGCTGCTCTGCATTGGCGATGCGGCCCATGCCATGTCGCCGGTCGGTGGTGTCGGGATCAACCTGGCTATCCAGGATGCGGTCGCGACGGCGAATCTCTTGGCCGCTCCGCTGCGCGACGGCCCGGTTTCCATCGAAGATTTACGCAAGGTCCAGCAGCGGCGCGAGTGGCCGACCCGCATGACGCAACGAGTGCAGCTCGCGATTCAAAATCGCATCATCAGGCGCGTCCTCACCGATCAAGACAGGTTCTCGCCGCCGTTCGCGATCCGGCTGCTGGCATTGGTTCCATTCCTCCGGCGGATTCCTGCCCGGATGATCGGACTCGGATTCCGGCCTGAGCATGTGCAGACGCCTGCCATAGAGATTGTGCATCCATCAGCGTCAAACATATCGCGATAGTACTTCTGGAATACTCAATATACAGAGACGAAGGGGAGGCCCGGCGCCTTCTCATCACTCGAAAGGAGAACCCAATGAAGACCGTATATGTCTCTCGATGTGCGTAATGTAACCCGCCTCAGTTGAGTTCTCTCAGAAGGGTTTTGGTGTGGCACCGGGGGGGCTTCAACAGGGCACGTTAACAGCCGGGTCGCAAAACAATGGTCCAACAGCCCGCGGCGTCATATAATCGGCGGTGGGGTCTTGCGCGCCCAGGGGGCTCTTCACGGGGGGGCCACCTGACATACCAGGCAGTCCTCGACCTGCGCTGTTGAAGATATTGCTGCTACGTGGTCGCAATTCTGCACTGGATTGCAACTGACTGGTTGTAGAAGGAGTCAGAATATTCGCCGGGAGCCCGCTCGTCGGGGCGGAGGAGGGTTGAATGGGTGAAATGGTCACCGGAGACTGAGTCTGCGACTGAATCGAGCCCGGGATCGTTTGTGCCAAGCCTGTCGTACACAAGACTGACTCTGAGGATATTGCAACCGTCAATACGAAGAGCAATCGCAGCCACATAGTTTATTATGCCAGAACTCAGGGAGGTTGGCAGCTAGGGGAGTGCCTAGCGGGCATAATTCCTTATGGTTCGTTGCCAGTGCGCGGAGGAGCGAGGCTGGACTTGCTCGCATCCAGGTGCGTCGCACTGCGCGTGCGAGGTCGAGCACCCTATGCATGATCGGCTCATATCACTATATGACATCGCCTGGTAGGACTATCATCATTATGAGCGTTGCCGGCGCCGGGAAGGCGACAATTGGTCGGCGGTTGGCGAGCGAGTTGAGCGGTTCTGCGACGGAGATGGGTTGCATCCTTCCGAGAACATCGAGAATACGACTCGAGGTATGCCTCTCTCCGATGAAGATCGACGTCCCTGGCTCGAGCGAATCCGCCGAGCGATCACATAATGGATCGCGGGCGGTGAGAATGTGATTCTCGCATGTTCCGTTTTGAGAGAGCGCTATCGTGCGATGATCCTGGATGGCCACCACGACCGCGTACAGATCGTCTACTTGAAGGCAAGTCCCGGTCTATTGCAACAGCGCCTCATCAGCCGCACCGATCATTTCATGGGCGCAGTTCTGCTCGCCAGCCAGTTGGAGATTTTGGAAGAGCCGATCGACGCGCTCATGCTCGATGCGGCCGATCCCCCGGCTAGGCTCCTTCAGCAGATTCGTGCCGCCTACAAGCTCTAACCAGCACCTATTGTGCTTTCAGCGTGCTAAATTATGACCCTCGTGATCGACCACTTGTGGAAGGGAGAGCATCATGGCCGAGAAGAAAATCATTGCAGTGGTGGGGGCAACGGGAGCGCAGGGTGGTGGGTTAGTCCGCGCCATTCTGAACGACAAGAGCAGCGGCTTCACTGCACGTGCGATTACTCGAGATATCCGGTCCGACAAGGCGAAGAGGCTGGAGGCGCTGGGGGCCGAGGTCGTGGCGGCAGACTTGGACAGCCCTGAAAGTCTGAAGAATGTCTTCGCGGGAGCATACGGGGTGTTTTGTTTGACGAACTTTTGGGAGCACTTCTCACCGGAGAAAGAATTGACCCAGGCCAAAGGTCAGGCGCAGGCTGCGAAGGACACCGGAGTTCAGCATGTGATCTGGTCTACTCTGGAAGACACACGCAAGTGGATGCCGCTCAGCGATAATCGCATGCCGACCTTGATGGGGAAGTATAAGGTGCCGCATTTCGACAGTAAGGGCGAGGCCGATGGCGAGTTCGCCAAGATCGGGGTACCCACGACCTTTCTGCTCACATCCTTCTATTGGGACAATCTGATTCACTTCGGCATGGGTCCGAAGAAAGGGCCAGATGGGACACTGGCTTTCACATTGCCGATAGGTGACAAGAAGCTCCCTGGTATTGCAGCCGAAGATATCGGAAAGTGTACGCTCGGCATTTTCAAGAAGGGCCGTGAGTATATCGGCAAGACTGTTGGCATCGCAGGTGAGCACCTGACCGCTACACAGATGGCTGCCGCGTTGACCAAGGCGCTGTGCCAAACAGTGCGCTACAACGCCGTGACGCCTGAGATGTATCGTGGCTTTGGATTCGCCGGCGCCGAGGATCTCGGCAACATGTTTCAATTCAACCGCGATTTCGATGCGGTCTTCTGCGGGGCGCGCAATCTCGGCGTATCGCGCTCATTGAACCCCGCATTACAGACGTTTGATCAGTGGCTGGCCCAGAACAAGAGCCGTATTCCGCTGGGATAGTCTCGTGTCGAAGTCTACCCGTGCGTTAGCCGGGGCTCGCTATAAAGCAGGGTGCTGAAAAAGTCCACCAGCTCCGCCCTCGATACCGGTTGTTCTGGTTTGTTTGGTTGAACAAGACTAACCAGACAGACCTGATCTACCAGACAAACCAAATGCACCAAATGAACCGCAGGTGTTAGGATTGGGGCTGGCCGGCTGAGTCCGTTTGTTTTTCCTCGAGCTCGGTCCAGCGGGTATAGAGCCGTTCTGCTGCAGTACGGGCTGCAGCCAGCGCCGTGGATCTCTCTTGCAGCACGGCTGCGTTGGAGGCGATGGCAGGGTCTTCCACGGCGGCTTGGCAGGTTGCGATGGTCTCCTCGGCCTGGAGAATTCTCTGCTCCATCTTCGCCCACTCCTTTTGCTCCCGATAGGACAGGCCTGTTCGCTTTGGCTTTGGAGTCGATTCCGACTCGGATCGGGATGTCTTGGAGAGGCGTGCCGTTGCCGCACGAGTCTGTTCAGCCGCCTTGCGTTCTTGTGCAGCCTCCCATTGCGCATAGTCGGCGAACCATTCGGTCTGGCCTGTTCCGTCCAGAGCAAGTAACGTAGTGGAGACGCGGTCTAAGAGCCATCGGTCGTGTGTCACCAACATCAATGCGCCGGGGAATTCCAC
This sequence comes from Nitrospirota bacterium, assembly GCA_039932735.1. Taxonomy (GTDB): domain Bacteria; phylum Nitrospirota; class Nitrospiria; order Nitrospirales; family Nitrospiraceae; genus Palsa-1315. Next base: position 298 of record JBDTPK010000198.1, on the reverse strand, counting down.
CAGACTGTCTTCCAATACATCGAGGGTCGGAATATCCAAATCGTTCGTCGGCTCGTCCAGGATCAAGAGGTCGGCTGGTTGCAACATCAACCGTGCGATGAGGAGGCGCGCCTGTTCGCCTCCAGAGAGGCGGGAGACGGGGAGGTCCAACTGCTCTGCTCGGAAGAGAAACCGTTTCGCCCAGGAGACGAGATGCACCGAGCGGTCTTGATAGACGACCGAGTCGCCGTGCGGGGCGAGGGCTCGACGGAGCGAGGAGGATTGGTCCAGTGATTCGCGGTGCTGCTCGAATGTGACC
>JBDTPK010000197.1:0-5619 GCA_039932735.1 Nitrospirota bacterium | reverse complement strand
TGCGCGAGGGCGGCAAGACGGTCGGCTCTGGCGTCGTCACCGAAATTCTGGCGTAGTGATTGGCAGGATGAATAGAGGAATGAATGGCTAAGGTTGAACAAAGAATCAGGATTCGGTTGCGTGGGTTCGATTACCGTGTATTAGACCAATCGGTGACGGAAATTGTAGAGACCGTCCGTAGGAGCGGGGCGAAAATTGTGGGGCCGATTCCGCTTCCTACGCGCATCGAGAAGTTTACGGTGCAGAGTGCGACACATGCAGATAAGAAGGCTCGTGAGCAGTTCGAGATTAGAACGCACAAGCGTTTGATGGACATCATGGACGCGACTCCTGAAACCATGGATTCCCTGATGAAGTTGAACTTGGCTGCCGGCGTAGATGTCGAGATTAAGCTCTAAGAGTCGATGACTGACAAGGAACGTAACGCATGACGAACGGGTTGTTGGGTAAAAAACTGGGGATGACCCAGATATTTGACGAGACACGGTTTACGCCTGTGACCATTATTGAGGCAGGCCCTTGCCGCGTCGTCACGATCAAGACAAAAGAGCGCGATGGATATGAGTCCGTCCAGTTGTCTTTCGGTGAAGTAAAAGAACGCAAGTTATCTAAGGCTGAGTTGGGTCATTTGAAGAAGACTGAAGCGCCAGCGACCCGTGTACTCAGAGAGTTTCAAAAGGTCGGGGAAGTGGCAGTAGGGCAATCCATTAAAGTCGATATCTTTAAAAAAGGCGATTGGGTGGACGTCGTCGGTATTTCGAAGGGAAAGGGATTTCAGGGGGTGGTAAAGCGGCATCATTATGCCGGCGGCCCTGAATCTCACGGATCCATGTTCCATCGCCATCCAGGATCGATGGGTGCCAGTTCCTATCCTTCTCGTGTCTGGAAGGGGAAGACATTGCCTGGGCATATGGGGGCGAAACGAATTACCGCTCAGCGGTTGAAGGTTATTGAATCCAGGCCTGATGAAAATCTGTTGTTCGTTCGAGGAGCCATACCTGGCGCGGCAAATGGACTGATTATGGTAAGAAAGTCGAAGAAGGGGTAGGGCATGCCCACGGTTGACGTTGTCGATTTGAAAAGGCAGAAAGTCGGGTCTGTCGATCTTCCTGAGGAAGTGTTTGGCTGTAAGCTGCACACGGCGTTAGTCCATGAAGCGGTGGTGATGCAACGTGCTTGTGAGCGCCAAGGTACGGCGTCGACGTTGCGGCGTGGAGAAGTGGCGGGGTCCGGGAAGAAGCCCTGGAAGCAAAAGCATACTGGGCGAGCTCGGGCGGGGTCGATCCGCTCTCCCGTATGGCGTCATGGCGGGTCGGTGTTTGGGCCGAAGCCGCGTGATTATTCCTACAGTATGCCAAAAAAGAAGTACCGTGCTGCGCTTCAAAGTGCGCTGTCGGCAAAGTTAGCCGACGGACAAGTGGTGATTGTGTCGAATCTATCGTTGGAGCAACCAAAGACGAAACTCTTGGCTCAAGCGTTGAATGGTTTGGGTGCCGGGGCGTATGCCTTGATTGTGGCTGGTGCGGGGTATGCTGGATTGGCTCAAGCTGCGGGTAATCTTCCTCATGTGTGTGTGGTGGGGCCTGAAGGATTGAACGTCTACGATATCGTTCGGGCTGAATTAATCGTGATCCTTGAGCGCGAGTTGCCTCGGGTGAAAGAGGTTTGGTCATGAAGGCGGGGCTCCACAGTATTTTATTGCAGCCATTGTTGACAGAAAAGATTACGGCCATGAGAGAAAACAACAACACGGTCAGCTTCCTCGTTCGCCCGGATGCGAATCGTCTTCAGATTAAGCAAGCGGTCGAAGCCCTCTTGAAAGTCAAAGTTGAGCGAGTGAACGTGATGAATGTTCGTGGGAAAATCAAGCGCTTGGGGCGTTTCTCCGGTAAGAGATCGGATTGGAAAAAGGCCTTCGTCAAGCTCAAACCAGGTGAAAAGTTGGAGTTGTATGAAAGTGCGTAACGGCATTGCACCGGGCTGACCTTGGTGTGCTGGAAGGACGTCTGTAGCATGGGAATTAGAGCTTACAAGCCAAGGACACCGGGACGCCGCGGGATGACCGCGATGACGACCGAAGAACTCTCGAAGAAAAGACCAGAGAAGTCGCTGACGTCAGTCCGCCGCAGTACTGGTGCCAGGAACAACGATGGACGGACGACTGTACGGTTCCGTGGCGGTGGACATAAACGGCTCTATCGAAAAATCGATTTCCGGCGCGATAAGACAGGAATTCCTGGGACCATTGCATCGCTTGAGTATGATCCTAATAGGTCGGCTCGGATTGCGTTGGTGCACTATAAGGACGGCGAAAAGCGCTATATCCTGGCCCCTGTCGGATTAAAAGTCGGAGATGTGTTGCAGTCCGGTGTTGGTTCAGAGGTGCGTATTGGGAATGCGTTGCCCTTATCCAGTATGCCATTAGGAACGACAATTCATAACGTAGAATTGAAGCCTGGGAAAGGCGGACAGCTGATTCGTAGTGCGGGAGGTTCTGCTCAGGTGATGGGGCGTGATGGTGACTATGTGCAGGTTCGACTCAGATCCGGTGAGATGCGGAAAGTTCTTTCAACCTGCATGGCAACCGTCGGACAGGTTGGGAATACGGATCATGAGAATATTAATGTCGGAAAAGCAGGTCGAAACCGGTGGTTGGGACGGCGTCCAAATGTGCGCGGTGTCGTGATGAATCCGGTCGATCATCCGCATGGTGGCGGCGAAGGAAAATCAGGACAGGGTAATCCCCATCCGGTCTCTCCATGGGGTCTTCCGACCAAGGGGTACAAAACCAGGAACAACAAGGCGACGGACAAATTTATTATTTCCCGCCGTAAGTAGGAGTACGCGATGCCGAGGTCAGTGAGTAAGGGCGCATTTGTTGACGATCATCTGCTTCAAAAGGTGGAGCGGATGAATCAGAATAAGGATCGAAAGATCATTAAGACGTGGTCGCGACGGTCCACGGTCATTCCAGATATGATCGGACATACCTTCGCGGTTCATAACGGGAAAAAATTCATTCCTGTCTTCGTAACGGAAAACATGGTTGGGCACAAACTGGGGGAGTTTGCTCCCACCAGGTTCTTTAAGGGACATGGGCACGCCAGGACGGAGAAGTCTGTCGCCCTCAAGTAGGGGATAGGTTGTAGTCTCGGCACACTTCGATTGGATTGGACGGTTATGGCTGAAGCGCAAGCAGTTCTAAGGTTCGTTCGGGTTTCTCCGAGGAAGGCCCGCCCAGTGATCGATTTGATCCGTGGGCAGCAAGTTCCCATGGCCTTGGCATTACTCAGAAACTTGCCGCGTCATGCATCGAAAGTGGTTGAAAAGATTTTACGATCTGCCGTGGCCAATGCGGAGCAAAAGGAGATGGGCGACAGTGAATCGATGGTGGTGTCGAAGGCGTTCGTTGATTGCGGGCCGACGTTGAAGCGTTTTCGGGCTCGATCGCAGGGACGTGCGAATGCGATTCAAAAGCGTATGAGTCACATTACAGTTGTCGTCTCGGCGGCAAGTGTGAAGGAAAAGAAGTAGAAGAGACGGTTGTCGGAATGGACTCATTATTTGTCTGAGCGAGGCATAAGAAGTTATGGGGCATAAGACACATCCAATCGGATATCGACTAGGGTACAACGTGACTTGGTCCTCTCGATGGTATGCCAGCAAAGATTATGCGAAGCTGCTCCATCAGGATATCAAGATTCGCAAGATGGTCAAGCAGCGTCTCTTTCATGCTGGTGTAGCCAAGATTGAAATCGAGCGATCTGGAGACCAGACACGTGTGATTATTCATACCGCACGCCCCGGTATCATCATCGGCCGCAAGGGGGCCGAGGTCGATAAGCTCAAGACGGAGCTGGAGAAGAGTTACTCAGGTCAGGTGTACATTACAGTAAAGGAAATCAAAAAGCCTGAATTAGATGCCCAGTTGGTGTCTGAAAACGTCGCCACTCAACTGGAAAAGCGGGTGGCATTCCGCCGGGCCATGAAGCGAAGTGTACAGTCCGCGCTTCGTCTTGGAGCCCAGGGGATCAAGATTATGGTGGGAGGCCGTCTTGGCGGGGCGGAGATCGCGCGTTCAGAGTGGTATCGCGAAGGCCGTGTGCCGCTTCATACGCTCCGAGCAAACATCGACTATGGATTTGCCGAAGCCCACACCACGATGGGGCAGATCGGGATCAAGACCTGGATCTATAAAGGCGAAATTCTTCCATTACAGCCCCTCAATAAAGAGTCGGTATTTGACCGCAGGCTTGGGTAATCGAAGGGGATATCGTGTTAGCACCAAAGAAAGTTAAGTTTCGTAAAATGATGAAGGGGCGTATGACGGGCAAGGCCTATCGTGGCAGCCAGATTACGCTCGGAGAGTTTGGGCTCAAGGCACTTGAGCCTGGCTGGATCACCAGCCGGCAGATTGAGGCCGCACGCATCGCGATCACTCGTTGTGTCAAGCGCGGCGGTCAGGTCTGGACGAGGATTTTTCCCGACAAGCCGATCACCAAGAAGCCGGCTGAAACTCGAATGGGGAAGGGGAAGGGCAACCCGGAATACTGGGTTGCTGTAGTGAAGCCTGGCCGTATTCTTTATGAGATGGATGGCGTGACGCCGGATGTCGCCAAAGAAGCGTTCCGTTTGGCTTCGCATAAATTACCCATTGCCACCAAGTGCGTCATTCGCGGCGAGTTTTAGTATCGACCGAACCGGGCTAATGGTAAGGGGAGTGCATTCATGGATTTGAAGGAATTACGGCAACTCACAGGGCCGGAGTTGGTGGAGAAGGCGCAGCAGCTCACGCAGGAACTCTTCACTCTTCGTTTTCAGTTGGGGACTGGGCGATTGGAAAACCCTATGCAGATTCGAAAGACGAAGCGTTCTATTGCCAGAGTCAATACGCTCCAGCGCGAGCTGGCGCAGGCCGAGGCAATCTCTACTGCGGCGAAAGGGGCGTGAGGATGGCAGAATCGGCAAATAAACGGCGTGAATGGGTTGGGCGCGTGGTCGGCAATAAGATGAATAAAACCGTGGTCGTCGAGATCGAGCGTTCGGTTATTCACCCGCTCTATCGGAAGGTGCTTCGACGGGTCACGAAATTTAAAGCCCACGACGAGGACAACACGTGCAAGATCGGCGATCGTGTGCGTATGGTCGAGACGAGGCCTATCAGTAAGGATAAGCATATGCGGGTTATTGAGGTGGTAGAGAAGAGGCGTGGTGAGTAGGTTGAGATCGTGCGAGGGGTAAAGGGAATACCGGGACTATGATTCAAAGTTATACATACATGGATGTGGCTGATAACTCCGGTGCCAAACAGGCCATGTGCTTTCATGTGCTTGGGGGAACTCGGCGTCGGTACGCCTCTCTTGGAGACATTGTCGTCGTGGCGGTCAAAGAAGCCATCTCGGCGGCAACGGTCAAGAAGGGCGATGTAAGTCGTGCGGTGATCGTGAGGACGACCAAGGAAGTGCGTCGGGAGGATGGATCCTATATAAAGTTCGATCGGAATGCCTGCGTACTGATCAATAAGGATGGTGATCCTGTTGGGACTCGTATCTTCGGGCCGATCGCGCGCGAGCTGCGGTGGAAGAAGTTCATGAAGATTATTTCCCTAGCTCCGGAAGT
>JBDTPK010000196.1:0-5622 GCA_039932735.1 Nitrospirota bacterium | reverse complement strand
CCTTGCCTTCGCCGATCCCGTTCACGACACAGCCGAGGACCGACACATTGAGCGGAGTCTTAATATGGCCCAGCTTCTTTTCCAGTTCGTTGGCCAACTTCACCACATCGATCTCTACGCGGCCGCAGGTCGGGCAGGCAATGACATTAATCCCTCGGTGGCGCAGTTCGAGGGACTTCAAGATCTCGAACCCCACCTTCACTTCCTCGACCGGATCGGCAGCGAGGGACACGCGCAAGGTGTCGCCGATACCCTGCGAAAGTAAGTACCCGAGCCCCATGGTGGATTTGACCGCCCCGGTCATCGCCGTGCCGGCCTCGGTAATACCGATGTGCAGCGGATAGTCGGATTGGTGCGCAAACAACCAATAGGCATCGATCGCATGATGCACATCCGACGCCTTCAGCGACACCTTCATATTCGTGAAGCCCACGTCTTCCAATGCGTGGACGGCATTGAGCGCCGATTCCGCCAAGGCCTCCGGCGATGGCCAGCCATATTTATCCAGCAACGGCCGCTCGAGCGACCCGCCGTTCACGCCAATACGCAACGGAATCCCCCGCTCATTCACAGCCTTGATGACTTCTTCGACTTTCCACCAGGCTCCGATGTTGCCGGGGTTGATTCTGACACAGTCCACGATCTCTGCCGCTTTTAATGCCAGTCGATGGTCGAAATGGATATCCGCAACCAGCGGCACGGTCATCGCCGCTTTGATCTTAGGCAGCACCGCCGCCGCTTCATCGTCCGGCACGGCCACACGGATCACTTCGCACCCGGCGGCCTCCAACTGGCGAATCTGCTCAATCGTCGCCACGGTATCGCGCGTGTCGGTGGAACACATCGATTGCACGGAGACGGGCGCGTCTCCGCCGATCTTGAGCTTGCCCACCGTGATCTGTCTGGTTTTTCGTCTAGTGATGTGCATCTCGTTATCTTCTTTATATTCGTTTCACGTCTACCGTTTCCCGCCTCACCCTCACGTCTTCAATCAGCTTCCCTGCTCATCTCCATGAGGCAGCTGTTCGCTCGCTGAAGCCAGGGTGAATTCCTCCCGCGAAGAAGCCGGTGTCTTGCCGATGAGTTCCTTCACCGTCTGATAAATACCTTCAGCGGTCAATCCATATCGTTCGCGCAGAAAGTCCTGCGGTCCTTGCTCGATGTACCAATCCGGCAGACCTATGACCTTCGTCCTCACATTCGTCACGCCGCCGTCCGACAGAGCTTCCAGCACGGCTGACCCGAACCCACCCATCTTACAGCCCTCTTCAACCGTCACGACGTAACGGACACGTTTGGCCACCTCGACGATCAAATCCTGATCCAGCGGCTTCACGAAACGCGCATTCACTACCGCCGTAGACACCCCTTCTTCCTCAAGACGTTTCGCTGCCGCCACCGCATGCGAGACTAATACGCCGATAGCCACAATCGCCACGTCCGTCCCTTCGCGCAATAGCTCACCCTTCCCGATCGGCAAGGCCTTCGTCTCCTGATCCATCGTCACGCCGAGGCTCAATCCACGCGGGTACCGCACCGAGGCGGGTCCGTCATGCTGAACGCAGGTCTTCAGCATATGCTGCAACTCGTTTTCATCCTTCGGCGCCATAACGACCATGTTCGGCATGTGGCGCAGATAGGCAAAATCGAATGCGCCGTGGTGGGTCGTCCCGTCTTCCGCAACGAGCCCGCCACGATCGATACAAAAGGTCACCGGGAGATTTTGCGTGGCGACATCGTGCACAACCTGATCGTACGCGCGTTGCAAAAATGTGGCATACATCGCCACCACGGGGCGAAGGCCCTGTGTCGCAAGACCTGCTGCAAACGTCACCGCATGCTGCTCAGCAATCCCCACATCGTAAATCCGGTCCGGAAACTCTTTTTCGAAAATATTGAGGCCCGTCCCTTCGCACATTGCCGCCGTGATCGCGACGATCCGTTTGTCCGCGCGGGCCAACTTGACCAACGATTCGATGGCGATCTGTGTATAGGAGGGTCGCGCCGCTTTCTTTGCCGGGGCTCCGGTTTCACGAACGAACGGTGGACAGGCATGGAACCACACCGGACTCTTCACCGCAGGCTCATAGCCCAGCCCTTTTTTCGTAATGACATGGAGCAAGACCGGACCCTTCATCTTCAGCGCATTCTCCAAGGTGGGCAGCAGATGCTCGAAGTTATGTCCGTCAATCGGCCCCGCATACCTGAACCCCAGCTCCTCAAAGAGCAAACCAGGAAGAATCGCGCCCTTGGCCAGCTCTTCAGCCCGACGAGCCCACTTCTGTACGTCCTGCCCGATATGGGGAATCTTGCCTAACAGTTGCTCTGTCTCCTCCCTTATCTTGGCGTAAAACTCACCAGTAAAGGTCCGATTCAAGTAGGAAGAGATCGCGCCGACGTTTTTCGAGATGGACATTTGGTTGTCGTTCAGAATGACCAGAAAGTCTTTCCCCAGGCCTCCGGCATGGTGCAGACCTTCCAGGGTCATACCGGCCGTCATGGCGCCGTCACCGACGATACACACGACCTTGTGTCGCTGTTTCAACTGCTCACGCGCCTCGACCATACCGTATGCTGCAGAAACACCGGTTCCCGCGTGACCTGCATTGAACGTATCGTAGACGCTTTCTTCACGTTTGGTAAATCCGCTCAAACCCCCGTACTGTCGAAGCGTGTGAAATTGTTCTCGACGCCCGGTGAGGAGTTTATGCGCATAGGCTTGATTGCTCGTGTCCCATACGATCTTATCCTTGGGAGAATTGAGCAGGTAGTGCAAAGCCACCGTAAGTTCGATCACTCCAAGATTTGAGGCGAGGTGCCCTCCGACATTGGACACTACACTGATTATCTGCTCCCGCAGCTCCTGGCATAGGTCAGGAAACTGCGTCGGTGATAAACGTTTCAGGTCCGAGGGGCTTTGAATAGTCTTCAAGATTGACATGGCAGCTGCTCCTTTGCGTCAATACCTATACGGTAACAACGACCTTGGCTTAGATACGCAGCGGCGAAGCCGTGTGGGAGCTTGACGCTCGCAGGGGTGAGTGTCACATGAGAATCCCATGATGTCAAGGGGTTAGCCGGCTTCTATCCAACAGCCCACATTCCTTATGACTCAAATCGATAGGTCACCAATGTCGAGAGTGTGAAGTCTGCGCCGGCCCCGGTAATGAAGTCGAGATTCTCGACTGCATAGCCTTGCCACAAAAGGTGTCGCGTAAGACGATAGCTGAATCCCGCCACCGATTCTGTCACCCCCTTATCCAGCACTTGCGTGCCTACACCGCGGAACGGTGTGGAGTAATAATCGAAATGCGCCGTGAAGGAAAGATTCTCCGACCACAGATACTCGACCGCGATCAGCCCCGATAGTGTGGGATGGAGAGCTAACCCCGCAACCCGTCCGGTCGGAACCACCCCGTTGACGTTACCGTAGACCACCCAGCGGCCGGCGAATCCTTTTTCAGCTGCCAGCCCGAGCCCAAAATCCGGGCTGCCGCTTCCGTAGAATTGCCCTTCATCACCCGTAGGCAGCTTAACCGCCGTACGAATCGACACCAACGGCATGAATGCAGATTCCGATAGCAGTTGGTACTTGCTCATGACCGTGCTGTCACCCAATCCCACCACTCCCTCACGCCCACTCGCGATGGTGCGTCCTCCTCGTGAAATGTCGAAAATATAACCGGAGCCCAGCGCCTGTCGAGCAGGGGACACGCCGGTCGTGGATCGTTCAACTCCCTCAATGGCACCGTCCATGAACCCGCGGTAGCGATAAAGTACCGGAACCTCTACGGAGACTTCCCATCGCTCTGCCGCCCCGTACCGAAGAAACAAACCGGAGCGAAGGGTTTCAAACTTCATCGTCGTGACGGCCTGTGGGGAGTTATCAAGAAACACTGTCGCGGTATCCGCGAGTTCTAATCGAACGTCCAGTACGCCCTCTTTCAACACGGCGGCACGATCTCCCGGCATGTTCAAGACCAGCTGCTGGATCGGATTAAAGTTTCTGACAGGGAATGGGCCGAACCCTTCAGCCCAAACCAGTGCAGGCTCGAACCCAATTGAGAGGATGAATGATGCGAGAATGACTCGATACACCACCGGCCATAATAGGACTTTCACACTCACCCCTGCTCCAAAATAATCGGGGGGTTGAGTATAACAAAACCTCTTCGAGGACACGCTGTCCACATTACGCTGCCTGGTGGCATCCGTGGACAGACAGTCACCCATCTACTCCGTACGATCTCAATAAATTTGTTGGTGCCCAAGAGCGATACCATCCGCCGCAAGGTAGTGCAGGAAGAGAGCGCTTAACCATCCCTCAAGAGGGGGGGGGCTGACATACTATACGCCGGGTACCGCTCACACAACACCATAGGGTCGACATACCCTTGTGCTCTGTGGCCAAGATTGACCAGGTTTGTCGAGCCCATCTGATTCGTTTCGTTCAAGCAGCACACGGGACAGATCGAATAGACCAGATGAACAACTGAAGCTCCCCGCATGAAGCTCTCCTCAGTAGCGGTATTCGTCGAAGGAGAATATACAAGACAAGCTGATGGACTTTCTCACCATCCTGCTGACGCGCCCAGCCATCAGTACGGGAAGTCGAGCCCCGCAAAGATCGCACCGCCCTCCCGGCTGTAACCGTAGTCAACCCGCCCAACGACATTGGGGTTGACGAGTCCACGGAACCCGATACCCGGAGTCATGCGGTAGTCCGTATAGCTGACTTCCTTGAAACTATTGAAAACCTGCCCGGTGTCCAAGAATGGCGCCATCTCAAAATCCGCCGTCGTCCCCGCAATCTTCGTTCGCACCAGGTGAATACGCTCTTCGATACTCCACGCGAGAAGATTCTTATCGATGAAGCGATCCACGCCGTAGCCTCGCAGGTTGTTCTGTCCTCCCAATGAACTTTGCTCGAAGAACGGCACCTGATCTCCGATGGTAGCTTGAAGGTCCGCTCGTATAACGAGAATCGCTCGCTTCGATTCGCTCGGGAGCAGTTCCTTGATCTCAAGTTCATAGCGGGAGTAGACGGGATGATCGCCATTTTTAATATTCTGGTTCACCTCTGCATAGGCCGTCACAGCCATCCCATCGGTCGGCGAGACCAGACTGTCGCGCGTATCGTAATGGAACGTCGCACGGTTGCCAAAAATAAGCGTCTCGCCTTGAACACCGTCGACGGTGGAGAACTGAGTGTCTGTAAAAGGAAGATCTGTGGCGCCCTGCTGCAGACTGACTTGGCGAAATCGCTGACCAATAGAGACCTGCGTCACCTCATTCACATGAACCCCGAATCGCCAGTTCACCCGTCCTTCACGCGCGGTGTAATTCGTTTCCGCTGACTCTGATGTCGCCTGCCCTAAGCCGAAAAACCGAGCGGTGGCGTTTTTGAAAAACGAGGCGCTAAAGTTCAATGCGTAGCGCCCATTACTGAAAGCCGGATCGGCGTAACTGAATAACACTTTGCGCTCGATTTTTTCCGCGGCCGATACGATGAGCCGCATTTCTCGCCCGCCTGGCTCATATTGAAACAGATTGATCGCCCCGCGCGCCCCAACGATGGAATTATGAATGAGCATCGGAGCGAGGAGGTATTTGAGCTCTCCA
>JBDTPK010000195.1:0-5626 GCA_039932735.1 Nitrospirota bacterium | reverse complement strand
CAGGTGGACCAGCAGCATGGCTAGAAGGGCAACTGGCCGCTCCCTCCCCCATCCTTTTGATACCGCGCGTTGCGCGAGCACAGAAGATCATCAGCCTTAATCCCCTCATTCTCGAATCAGGAAATTCTCCTGAGTTTCCAGTATCTTCGCCTTGACTTATCGATACCCCAAGGCTAATCTACGTACATCCAGGCCGCTAACGACCCTTCAAGAGGGAGGGGTGGGGTGTCTCCTCGGCTATTGATGTCATTTTGCGTGTGTGGTCGATTGGATGAACCTCACCGCCAGAATCTACGGGGTATTCAGCAACGGAACATCAAGAGGAGTTGCTTGTGACAACCGGGCATCCTGAACTGATCGCTGCCATTTCTTCCGAGATTATCCAAAACGGACCAATTCCATTCGTACGTTTCATGGAACTGGCGCTCTATCACTCTCAATTCGGCTATTACATGCGCCAACCGGACGGTGCGGACCATGAACGTATCGGCTGGTCCGGTGATTTCTATACCAGCTCTGATGTGCATCCGATTCTCGGTCGTGCGATAGCCGCACAAGCCCGACAAATGGATGAATTATTGAACTGCCCCACTCCCTTCACTATCGTCGATGTGGGTGGAGGCAAAGGCTTACTGGCCAGAGATTGTCTTGCCGCGATCCACGCCGAGCAGGATGATTTCGCCTCGCGAGTCCGCTACGTGCTGATCGAACGAAGCCCTGCCATGCAGGCGCTCCAGAGGAAAAACCTGGCTCCTTGGATGAATCAGCCTGGGCGTGTGACCTGGGTTGAAGGATTGGATGCCCTCGGCCCTCAAAGCATGACCGGCCTTTTCTTCAGCAATGAACTCGTGGACGCCTTTCCCGTTCACCGCATTCAAATGGTAGCCGGTCAGGCCCACGAACTCTTCGTGGATTATCAGAATGGGCGCTTTGAGGAATGTCTCAAGCCCCTGTCGACTCCTGCGCTCGATCAATTCTTACAACGACTGAACCCGACCTGGCCCGAAGGCTACAGAACCGAGGTCAATCTTCTTGCGATGGACTGGATGGGGGAGGTAGCTGGCCGGATGGATCGTGGATTCGTCTTGACGATTGATTATGGCCATACGGCGCAGGATCTCTACGGACCTGAGCGGAAGGACGGCACTTTACTCTGCTATTTCCAGCAGCAGACGAACGACAACCCTTTCACTCGCGTCGGCGAGCAGGATATGACGACCCATGTAGATTTTTCGAGTCTGGCTGCTGTCGGTGAGATGCACGGCCTCCAGGTAACTGGATTCACGAACCAAATGAGTTTTCTGATGGGGCTCGGCGTTGAAGACATGATCGAGATATTGGAGCCGGAGAGCCCTTCGTTTCATGCTGCGCTTCATCTCCTGAAGCCGGATGGCATGGGAAGCACCTTCAAGGTGCTCATTCAACACAAGGGAATCAGCACTCCAGAACTGGACGGTTTGAAATTCAAACCCTTCTTCGGCTCGGCGCTGGCAGCCTGCTCCGCAGCCTGACATAAAGGCAGCACGATGACCTTCCATCGGTCGAACAACGTTTCACTCTTCACGGGACTCGCATGAGTAGTGCAAACATTCCAGAGAGCTACATCCCGATTCTCCTGTTTGTCGTCGTCGGCCTGACCTTCGGCGTCTTCGCGCTGGTCGGTGGTAGGCTCTTTCGTCCGAGTCGTCCCTATCGAGCCAAGCTGGCTACCTATGAAAGTGGAAGCCCGTTGTTTTCCGACGCGCGCATTCAGTTTCCGATACGCTACTACATCATTGCGATGCTGTTCGTCATTTTCGATATCGAGATCATTTTTATGATCCCTTGGGCCATTCGGTTTCAGTCGCTTGGCCTGCTAGGCCTCATCGAGATGCTCGTATTTATCGGCATCCTACTAGCCGGATTCTGGTACGCCTGGAAGAAGGGGGCGCTCGAATGGGACTAGGGTGGACGGGAAACCTGCTCAACTCCTGTGCTCTCTCGATGCGCCCAATGGGAGCCGACCAAGCCACCCGTCCTAATCGATGCGTGGAGAGAGCGAGAAATAAAAGGCGATGAGCTTTCTGGAGAGACAGTTTGAGGCGAACATTCTGACGACCAATCTGGACGCGGTCGTGAATTGGTCCCGGAAGTCGGCGTTGTGGCCGATGACGTTCGGCCTCGCCTGCTGCGCCATCGAAATGATTGCGACTGTCGCGTCACGGTACGACATGGATCGTTTTGGCGCCGGTGTCTTTCGAGCCTCGCCACGGCAGGCAGATCTCATGATCATCGCCGGCACCGTCACGCGCAAGATGGCGCCGGTGATCCGCCGCATCTACGACCAGATGCCGGAACCGCGCTATGTTATTTCTATGGGCTCCTGCGCCACCTCAGGTAACCACTACAATAGCTATGCGGTCGTCCAAGGCGTCGATCAGATTATTCCGGTCGATGTCTATGTGCCGGGCTGTCCACCCCGTCCGGAAGCGTTGCTCGATGGGTTGCTGAAATTACAAGAGAAGATTCAGCGGGAAAAGGTGTTTGTGAGATGAACCGCAAAACGAGCGAGAGTAGTGGGACGTGCGCGAAGGGCAAATCGCGCTTTTCTCGCACGTCTCGCGTTTCTCACGAGTAAGACCTATGCAAGCTCTGCTCGACAGCCTGAAGACGAAATTCACGAACGCGATCCTCACAACCCGCGTGGACGCCGCACGTGCCGAGACCACTGTCTCCGTGGCGGCCGCGCGCCTTCTGGAGATTGCGCGCTACTTGCGTGATGCGCCGGAGGCAGCCTTCGACCATCTCACCGATATCTGTTCGGTCGACTACCCCGAGGACCAGCTGCGATTCGAGGTCGTCTACCACTTGCACTCGCTCCCCCTTGGGCAGCGTCTACGTCTCAAAGCGCGCGTCACGGAGGACGACCCGACGATTGCGTCGGTCACCGGAATCTGGAAGGGAGCCGAGTTCCTTGAACGCGAAGTCTACGACATGATGGGTATTCACTTTTCCGGCCATCCCGATCTCCGACGCATTCTGTTGCCCGAGGATTATGACGAAGGCTATCCGCTGAGAAAGGACTTCCCGACCGAAGGACGTGGCTGGCGCAGCCGGTTCGAGTTCATTCCAAGATTCGACGAGACCCCCGTCGACGTCGTTGAAAGCGAATTCTCCGAGGAGGAGAAAAGCACGTTCCGCGTAGACCCTGGCGTACCCAGCTCCCAACGGAAAGAAGAATTGCTGCTGAACATGGGGCCGCAGCATCCGAGCACCCACGGCGTGTTGCGTGTCGTGCTCCTGCTGGACGGCGAACGGATTGTGAAAGCCACACCGGACCTCGGCTACCTCCATCGCGGCGTCGAAAAATTGTCCGAGGGGCTGACCTACATGCAGATCATCCCGCACACGGACCGGCTCGACTATGTCTGTGCCATGTCCAACAACTATGCGTACGTGCGTGCCGTGGAAAAACTCCTCCAGATCGAGGTGCCGATCAGAGCCGAATATATCCGGACCATCGTGGCGGAGATGCAACGCATCATCGGGCACCTCTTTTGGCTCGGCACCCAGGCGCTCGATATCGGCGCCATGACCATATTTTTCTGGACCTTCCGTGAGCGCGAAACCCTGTTGGACATGTTCGAAAAACTCTGCGGGGCCCGGCTGACCCTGAACTACTATCGCATCGGCGGTATCGATAGCGACTTTACACCCGAGCTGGTCCAACGGATGAAGGCATTCCTCGATATCTTTCCCGAGAAGGTGAAGGAATACGATTCGCTCATCGCATCGAACCGCATCTGGCTCGGCCGCACAAAGAACATCGCCGTGCTCTCAGCCGAGGACGCGATCAGCTTCGGCTGCACCGGACCTGTTTTACGGGGGTCGGGCGTCGCCTACGATGTCCGGAAGGCCGAGCCCTATGGGGTGTATGACAAGGTCGATTGGGAAATACCGATCGGCAA
This sequence comes from Nitrospirota bacterium, assembly GCA_039932735.1. GTDB lineage: Bacteria > Nitrospirota > Nitrospiria > Nitrospirales > Nitrospiraceae > Palsa-1315. Next base: position 1,679 of record JBDTPK010000195.1, on the reverse strand, counting down.
GAACGGCGACACGTACGATCGGTACTGGATCCGTATGGAAGAAATGCGACAAAGCGCCAGGATCATTGCCCAATGCTTCGATCAGCTGCCGGCTGGGCCGATTATGGCCGAGGCGCCGCAATATATCCCGCCGCCCAAGGAGCTGGTCATGCGGGACATGGAAAGCCTGATCCACCATTTCATCATTTACACCCAGGGCATCAAGCCGCCGAAGGCCGAGACCTATTGCGCAACCGAGGCCCCGAAGGGCGAGTTGGGATTTTTTATCGTCAGCGACGGTAGCGCTAGGCCCTACCGGATGAAGATTCGCGCCCCGTCATTCGTGCACATGGGAGCTTTCGACCACATGGCGCGCGGCTACTTGATTTCCGACATTATCACGATTTTTGGTACCTATGACGTGGTCATGGGGGAGTGTGACAGATGACATTCGGCATGAAACGCACGACGTCAGGCGAAAGGAACGATCGAGCCCCTCACGTTTCACCCCTTACGCACGAGGAATCGGCGAAGTGGACGCCATGTTGAAAGAGAAATACGCAACGGAAATTGAGGAAATCATAAGCCGCTATCCGGTGAAGCGCTCGGCGTTGATTCCCTTGCTGTACCTGGCACAGCGGGATGAGGGCTTCGTGTCCGAGGCGGCGATGAAGGAGATCGCGGGGCTCTTGCGTCTGACCCCGCCCCAAGTCTATGAAACGGCCACGTTTTATACGATGATCAATCTCAAGCGCATGGGGACATTTCATCTCCAAGTCTGCAAGTCTCTGATGTGCGCGCTGGCCGGGTCGGACACCGTCATCGAGTGGGTCAAGACGAAACTCGGAATCAGGCCTGGCGAGACGACAGCAGACGGACTCTTTTCCCTCAGCGTGGTCGAATGTCTCGCCGCCTGTGGCACTGCGCCAATGATGCAGGTCAACGAGGATTATTACGAACAGCTCACAAAGGAACGATTCGACCGAATTCTTGCCGACCTCAAGCAAGACGGAATCTGTTCACTCAAAACCGGCCCATTTATGTGGCCGGAACCGGTCGCAGTGAAAGGTGAGACGTAAAACGTGAAACTGATTGGATTACGACACGCTCACAACCTTTTACAATTTCCGCTGAAACCATGCCCAAGCACGAACTGATATTGCTCAAGAACATGATGCAGCCAGGCTATACCGGCTCGCTCCGCGATTACGAGCGAGCAGGCGGCTATCAGGCGCTCCGCAAGGTCGTGGGGAAGGTGCCGCCGACCGAGGTTACCGCCATGGTGATGAAATCAGGGCTCCGGGGGCGTGGCGGCGCAGGCTTCCCGACAGGTGTGAAGTGGGGATTCCTGCCCAAGGGCTATCAGGGCCCGCGCTATCTCTGTTGCAACGCGGACGAGAGCGAGCCGGGCACCTTCAAGGATCGCCAGCTCATTGAGCGAGATCCGCATCAGATCTTGGAGGGCATCCTACTCGCCTGCTATGCGATCGGGGCAGAAACCGCCTACATTTATATACGAGGTGAATTCGTCCTTGGGGCCAGAATCTTGGAGCAAGCGATTGCCGAGGCCCGGACCGCCGCCTATATCGGTACGAACATCCTGGGTGCAGAAATTACCGCCAATGTGTGGGTGCACCGAGGCGCTGGCGCCTATATCTGCGGAGAAGAAACGGCTTTGCTGGAGTCGCTCGAAGGCAAGC
>JBDTPK010000194.1:0-5654 GCA_039932735.1 Nitrospirota bacterium | reverse complement strand
TCCCTTCCCACTCGTAAGGCGTCGGGATCGCGTATGAAGGCGAAGAAGGCGACGATGAAGACTACCAAGACGAAGTCGGCTCAGCGGCCACGCAGCCGATCGCGCGACACGCGCAAGAAACGGTGACCGCCACTACCGCGCACCTCCACTTCATGTCCCTGGCGCTTCGTCTCGCGGCGAAGAGCCGGGGCAAGACCAGCCCGAATCCCATGGTCGGCGCCCTCGTGGTCAAGAACGGCCGCATTGTCGGTCGCGGGTATCACCAGGGTCCAGGGCAACCTCACGCAGAAATTCTTGCGCTCAAGGAAGCGGGGTCACGCGCCAGCGGCGCAACGCTCTACGTCACGCTTGAACCCTGTTGCCATCTTCTCAAGCGAACCCCACCGTGCGTACCGGCAGTGGTTCAATCCGGCGTGCGACAGGTGGTGGTAGCGATGGCTGACCCCAATCCATCAGTCAAAGGGCGAGGGATTGCAGCCTTACGCCGGGCTGGGATCATGGCGACGACCGGGATTGCGCGAGAGGACGCAACGCAGTTGAATCGCGCGTACCTCCACTGGGTGACGACCGGCCGTCCTTATGTGATCCTCAAAGCTGGGATGACATTGGATGGCAAGGTGGCGACAGCGAAGGGGGAGTCGCGATGGATTACGGGTCCGCGCGCACGACAAGACGCGCATCGACTTCGCAGTCAGGTGGATGCAGTGGTCGTTGGGGTCGGCACCGTCATTCAGGATGATCCCACACTGACGGCTCGACTCTCCGATCGCCCAGGTAAGCTGGCGCCGCGGCAACCATTGCGTGTCGTACTCGATAGCCGACTCAGGACGCCACCGACCGCGAAGGTCTGCGCCACGCAGGACCAAGCGAAGACGTTGATCGTGACCACGAGTCGAGCACCCCGGTCACGCCGCCGCCCATTTGAACAGGCCGGGGTGGAGGTCGTATCCCTTTCGACGAAGAACGGGCCTGTCTCTCTTCCGGCGTTGATGACGATGCTGGGCAAGCGCGGGATCACGTCCGTACTCATCGAAGGAGGCAGCACCGTCAATGCCGCGGCGCTACGCGCCAAACTGGTCAATCATGTTGTGCTCTATCTCGCGCCGACTCTAATGGGAGGGCAGGATGCCAAAGCGGTGATCGGCGGCCGTAGCCCGTCTCGTTTGGCTCAAGCGCTCGCTTTGCATCACATGACGGTTCGCCGTATCGGGAGTGATTTGCTTCTGGAAGGAGATCTGTGAAACGCAGGATCCTCTTCGGCGTCCTGGTCGCGACCCTCGCGTCGCTTGCTGGTCATGAAACGGATGCGGCGGCTGTCTCCCCTGTTGATCTTAAAACGCAGGTCTTTCGCTACCTTGACAGCACGGGCGCAGACGAAGCCGCCCATACGCTTCAGGCTATACTGTCCGATCCCTATGCCACGATCGACCAGGTGGCACGGATCATTGAAACTGAGCGGGACTATGCCCCGCAGCCGACTGGAATCATTCCTGACGATCGAGTCGATGTGCAGGGGCGTACCTACAACCTGGCGCTCTCTGTTCCCCCAACCTATCAGCCGGCGAAAAACTATGGATTGGTTGTCTGCCTGCATGGCGCGGGATTTACCGGCGGGTCCTATCTGGAACGCTGGCAGACTCGATTGGGGGAGGACTATGTCGTGGCCTGTCCCACTGCTCCGATGGCCGCCTGGTATACGAGAGGTGCGGAGGAGCTAGTGCTGGCGACGATTCGTTCCGTGCAACGGCGCTACCATATCGATCCCGACCGGATCTTTCTCACCGGCATGTCCAACGGCGGAATCGGCGCCTGGGTCATCGGCATGCACGATGCGCCCCTATTCGCCGGGATTGCTCCTATGGCTAGCGGCCTCGACCATGTGCTGCTGCCGTTTCTAGCCAACCTGCGCTCCACGCCGATCTACATCATTCACGGAGCCAAAGATCAGGTGATGCCGGTGGAGCTTAGCCGCACGATTACGGAAGAATTGACCAGGCTGGGCTATCCCTATGTGTATCGAGAACATGATCGTGAGCACCCCATGGCGGGCGGGCACTATTTCCCCAGGGAAGAGTTGCCTGCACTGGTGACCTGGCTCAACGCTCAACGGCGCAATCCGTTGCCGACGAGCGTGACCGTGGTGCGTGAGGCGAGTCACTTTCAACCGTTTGGATGGGTGCGCATCGATGCGACCGATGCCATTGCCGCATTCTCCGAAGATTTGGTCAGTAAGCGCGACGACCTGATCAAGCACCAAGAATATGCGAGACTGGACGTCTCCATCGTGGCACCAAATCGCATTGAAGTCCGGACCGACCGAGTCCAGCGCTACAGCCTCTTTCTGAATGAGCAGCTCATCGATGCTTCCAAACCGCTTGTCGTGCTCACCAATGGGCAGGTGTCCTTCGAAGGTTCCGTGACGCCGTCGCTTGAAATCGTGCTGCGGCAGGCGCGCCTGCGACAAGATTCTCGGCAACTCTTTCCGATCCATCTCACCATCCAGGTTCGAAAGCCCCCGTCATGATCTCCGGGTGGTTGTGCTCACGGCGGGCCGGCGCTCTGTCGTTGCTCGTCGTGATCGGGCTGGGTACGACTATCCACTCAAGCCAGGCCCAGTCGGAGCGCTGCTCCTTGCCATCCGAGCATGCAGGGATGACCTTTCCTGTGGCGCAGGTTGAGGCAGTCTGGGCCTGCCGGCTGCAACCGATTATCAGCCACTACACAACGGCGAACAAGGTCGGCCCACTCCGAACCGATTTCCCTGAATCGCTATTTCGCACCTTGCTGGATCGCCCGCACGTGGCCGCAGCCTTGATCAATCGCTTGGATCTTGGTTTGTATAAATCGGAGGCGAGAGGCCCAGGGCGTTTTTGGGGCGACGACGGTGCGGGGACCGAGGGGATTGTGCAACTCGTCTATCAGAATCGGACCTCTCGGATTTACTATCTTGAAGGATCGCACGACAGTCGGTTGCTCCCGAGCATTTCCGGAAAAGCGGTCGTGTTTCTGAAGATGAATCCGGTGAAGGGCGCCGACGGGATGGAGGCAATGGACAGCACTATGGTCTCCTACACGAAGCTGGATAATCGTATTCTTTCCGGAGTGGTCTCCTTCCTACGCCCGTTTATCGGGGGGACTGTGACAAGGAAGTGGGGCAAAGGGGTGGACACGGTCAATCGTTTGAGTCACCTCATGCGGCAATATCCAGACCGTGTGTTGTTTGAAGCCATGGACCCGCCGTCCTTTCCAGATGATGACGTGGCCTTCGTCAAGCAGGCGCTGGCGGATCTGGGGAATTCCAGCGGCGTGACCCCATCCAGGACATGGTCACCATGACGACGTCGCGCAGCTTCACGTTGCTCTGCACCGTCGGCGTGTTCTGCTTTATCAGCTACAACATGGTCCGGATGCCGGTGTTGGCGCTGTTCGCAGAATCCCTGGGGGCCAGCCCTGAACGGATCGGGCTCATCGTGTCGGTCTCCACCCTGACTGGGGTGTTCCTCAAGCTACCGTCCGGCGCGTTGTCCGACATCTACGGTCGGCGGTATCTATTACGAATCGGCGTGGTGGCCTTCGGGCTGCCACCGTTTCTGTACCCCTGGGTGACAGATCTCGATGCCTTGACTGCCCTGCGCTTCTTCCATGGACTGGCCACCGCCATCTTTGCGCCGAGTGCATTGGCGACTGTGGCCGATCTCTATCGAGAACGGCGAGGCGCAGCGCTGGGCACCTACACGGCCTCAACACAATTCGGCGCCTTGCTCGGGCCGTTCATCGGCGGCTATCTGATCTATGCGTCGGGATTCTCCTCCGCCTTCGTGACGGCCGGCCTATTCGGCTGCATCGCCATTGTGATTTTCTATAGTCTCCATCTCACGCCGCCTCCCCCTCGCATTCAGGAGAAGGGGATGGCGCCGTTGCTGGCGGAGATGTGGAAGGGCTTCAGGGTGGTGGCCAAAAATCGCAAGGTTCTTATTACCAGCTCGACCGACGCAGCCAAGATGGTTGCGAATGGGGCCTTGATGGCCTTCCTTCCGCTCTATGGCGTTTCGACAGGCTTGAATCCGGGAGAAGTCGGACTTCTGTTTACGGTCCAGGCTCTTACGTCGCTCGTTTCCAAACCAATTATGGGTCGGGTGTCCGACAGCATCGGGCGTCATCCGCTTATCGTCATCGGCCTCTCGATCTGCGCGGCGATGTTTGTCTGTATTCCACAGGTGTCGATGTTCTGGCTGCTCTTGCTGCTCTCGGCGGGATTCGGATTCGGCGAAGCCGTCGTCACCTCCTCATCGTCCGCGTTGGTCGCGGACAGTTCCGAGTTCAAGACACTCGGGGCTGGGATGGGTATGCAAGGGACGATCGGGGACATCGGCCATGCGAGCGGGCCGCTCCTGGCAGGGATCCTGATTGCACAGCTAGACTATGCCAACGCGTTCGCCAGTATCGCAGGGCTGCAACTGGTCGCGGCGGCGGTGTTCTGGGTGACGATGAGACGAATGTAGTCGTAGCCCACATTTTTCATGAGTGCCTCTGCTGCAATCGCGAATTCGCTGGTGCGACAAGCCTTCGGCGGGCAGGCTCGCGGTTCGCTCCCTCGACGTACTGTTCACATAGGCCTCGGGTTCTCGCGGCTCTGCATGCCCGTCTCACGACGTGACTGCGAGGTTTCGCGACGAACCGGCATGAATACTGTGGGCTGATGCGATATACTGGGCTGGTGATGAACGCGATTGCGACAGAGAATATCGTCATTGGTACACTGGCCGGTATCGGCGTGGTTGTCCTGCTCGTGGTGTTTGTCTATGTGGTTCGGCAAATCTTCAGTCAGAAAGGGGAATAGGCTCTGTGCTTGATCTTCTCCAGGATATTCAAAATGGCCTCCGGCAAGGCCGCAGCGAGCGGCTAGCCGAGGCGTACTGTTTTTAAGTACGCCGAGGTTAGGCGAGAAGCGAGAATGAAGCTGGGGGCCTTTTTAAGTAGTCTGCTATGTTCACTGGCATCGTCGAAGAATTGGGCGCCATTATCTCGATCGACAAGACCCTCGCCGGAACGAGAATGACGATTCTGGCCTCCGCCGTGATGGGCGACCTCAAAGTCGGGGACAGCCTCAGCGTCAACGGCACCTGTCTGACCGTGGTGAGCAAGGCTGAACAGAACTTTTCCGTGGAGGTCTCTCCCGAAACGCTGTCCGTGACCACCCTCGGACAGGTCACTGCCGGTGCACCGCTGAATCTGGAACGGGCGATGAAGCTCAACGAACGGCTCGGCGGGCATCTCGTGGTTGGTCACGTCGACGGCATCGGCACGGTTCGCACTCGCCAGCAAGATGGGAACGCCATCCTGTTCATGATCGAGGCCCCGCCGGATATTCTGCGCCACTGTATTGTGAAAGGGTCCGTCACCGTTGACGGGATCAGTTTGACGATCAACCAGGTGACAGATCGTGGGTTCTCCGTCTCAATTATTCCGCACACGGCAAAAGTCACCACTCTGGGCCTCAAGCAAGTCGGCGATCAGGTCAATCTTGAATCAGATCTGATTGGGAAGTACGTCGAACGGTTGCTGCAGGAACGGGGACAGCTTCCCGCTAAACCCACTCCCGTCATTGACAAGGACTATCTCCAGAAGCGCGGGCTCCTCTAACAGGATGTCCC
>JBDTPK010000193.1:0-5664 GCA_039932735.1 Nitrospirota bacterium | reverse complement strand
AGAAGATGGGAAAGCAGCGGTCGCTCGATGCGCGCAATGGAGACCACACCAGCCGCCTCGCCGGATACGGGTACAGAGCAGGCGCTTGCCGATGTGCGAAATGAGGGACAGTTTAGCTGATACTCCCTCCGAACGGGTGATTTCGCAGCGCTATAAGCGTATCCTTCGGCAGCAGAAGTGGGTTTGGTTGAAGATGCCATCCATCTCCGCTCCGATGGAAGCGACACGATGCTCCTGAAAGCTTCTGATCCATATTCTCTCCACAATCCCTCAAGATGTGAACGCCGCGTATACCTAAGACATCATGGAGAGCCGGAAGAACCGCCAGGCCCGTATGAGCAGGTGTTGCGCGTTCTTGGTGACCGCCATGAGAAGTCTCACCTTTGGACATTCCCAAAAGTCGTTGATCTGAGTAAGGCGAGTCAGGCTGAGAGAGAAAAAAGAACCCTTGAGGAAGTCAAAAAAAAAGCCCATGTCATTTATCAAGGTGGACTCAGGACGAAAGCACGGCTTAAGGGTGTGGATTGTGAAATTGTAGGCGAACCGGATTTCCTTATCTATGAAAGTAGCAACTATGCGATTCGTGACTCAAAGATGTCACGCAGGATCACCGAGAAAGACCATCCTGAGATTTTCGGACAACTGCAGATATATGGATGGCTTTTTGAACAGACCTTTGGCAGGCCACCCCTTCGACTCGAAATTCATAGCGGTACAGGTGCCATTGTAGAAATTCCATACGACGGCGATGCATCGGCAATTCAAATTCTAGAAGAAACTGTTTCGTTAAAACAGCTCAACAAAGAGCCCTACAGCCCGGTGGGTTGGTCAAAATGTGGAGGGTGTAGCTTCCAGAAACGATGCTGGCCTATGGCTGAAAAGGTCAGAGATGTGGCTCTCGTAAACGGGGTCGATCAAGGCCTCGCCATCGGTTTGCGGCAACAAGGTATAGAAAATATCGAACTATTCCTATCACATTACAATGCCGCTTCCTTAGCTGAATTGAAAAGGCCATGGGGCAAGACCACTCAGAAAGTTGGATTAAGAGCAGCTTCGATCTTACGGATGGCCAAGTCGATGGCGACAGGGCAAGAGGAGCTTATCCAATCCCCCGACATCCCTATGCATGCGAATTATGTGATGTTCGACTTGGAGGGGTTACCGCCACATCTCGATGAGTTGGAAAAAATCTACCTCTGGGGGATGCAGGTGTTCGGAGAAAAGTCCGGAGTATACAGATCTGCCTCTGCCGGATTTGGCGACGCCGGCGACCGCCAGGGCTGGGAGAGTTTTTTGAATGAAGCAAAGACCATCTTCGATGAGCACGAAAATATTCGATGGGTGCACTGGCACCACTACGAGAAGACCCATATAGACAAGTACATTGAAAGGTTTGGGGATCGAGACGGCGTTGCGGCAAGAGTAAAGCAGGGTCTCCTAGATTTACTTCCAATCACGCAACGCTCTGTGGCTCTACCGTTACCCAGCTATAGCCTCAAGGTTATTGAGAAGTATATTGGATTTTCCAGGACTCAAACAGAATATGGGGGTGAGTGGTCCATGGCAAAGTACATTGAGGCCACTGAGTCCAATGACGACACACAGAGGACTGCTTTATTAGATGAAATTAAGAAATATAACGAGGAAGATCTTGCAGCTACATGGGCTGTCTTGCAGTGGTTGAAAGGCAAGCAGCTTTCATACGAAACCTAAAAGACTAGTCCCTATTTTCCTTGGGAACAGGGTGGGTTGTATCTTGGAGCTGACATAGTAGTGCCTTCTCTAAATTTTCAAACAAGAATACTTCGACGTAAGACCACACCGGAGGAGTACCGGGTCTATAGGGCAGGTCTCGAATGGGATTTGACTGATCCCATAGTTATCGAAAAGCGTGAGGATCTAAAGTCTGAGTCTCGATGGCGTGACCGAGTAGAACCCTACCACCACCAAGTCACCAATCTCATTACCTTCTGTCGCCGTCTGCCTGTCACCCTGCTCGCGGACGACGTTGGTCTCGGCAAAACAATCAGCGCCGGGCTGATCATCAGTGAGCTGATTTCCCGCTCGCGTCTTTCCAAAATTCTCGTTGTCTGTCCCAAACTGCTTGGCCCACAGTGGCAGGAGGAACTGCTCACGAAGTTCAATATCCCCTCTGAGATTGCGATCGGGAACGACCTGATTGAGGCTGATCTCGAGGAGACCGGCGCCATCATCACAACCTATAATTCTGCGCGGTTGCATCTCGATTCAATCCCGCAGGATCGTTTCCAGATGCTGGTGTTGGATGAGGCGCATAAGCTGCGAAACCTCTACGGCGTCGAAAATCCCCCTCAGATTGCCACGCGCTTCCGGAAGGCCCTAGCGGAGCGTCGGTTTCGGTTCGTGCTTATGCTCACTGCGACACCAATTCACAATCGTCTTTGGGATCTCTATTCACTGGTCGACCTTCTTACTGTTGCGCGAGGACATCAGAATCCTTTCGGTAGCGAGGGCATGTTTGCACGCAAGTTCATCGCAGATAACCGAGAGCAGGCCAGACAGTTGAAAGTGGAAGCGCGTGACGAGTTCCGTTCGATCGTCTACGGCTACATGTCAAGGGTCCGGCGCGGTGATGCCAAACTCTCTTTCCCGGACCGGGTCGTGCAAATGCACAAGGTTGATCCGACGACGGCGGAGCTTCAGCTGATCAGCGCTATTGCTAAGCCGATCCAGTTGCTGAATCGACTCGCACAAATTTCGATCCTGCAGGCTCTAACCAGTAGCCCAGATGCCTTGATGGCGCAGTTGAACAACATGGCAAGGAAGGGCACCGTTTCTCAGGAGCTTGCAGCCACAGTTCGGGCCATCGTCACAGCCATGCCAACGAGCGCCAAGCTTCTGGGTCTTGGCGGCCTCATCGATCAGCTAAAGGGGGAAAACCCGCAGCGATGGAGGTTGGTGGTCTTTACCGGGCGGCTGGAGACGCAGACGACTATCCAAGCTTTCCTGGAGCAGCATGGACTGAAGGTCGGCATCATCAATGGATCTTCTGGCGCTCGCAACCAGGAGACCATCGCCCGCTTTCGCAAGAATCCCCCTGATTGCCACGTCATCGTGTCTACCGAAGCTGGATCTGAGGGCATCAATCTTCAAGTCGCCAATGTGTTAGTCAACTACGACCTGCCATGGAACCCAATGATCGTCGAGCAGCGCATCGGACGCGTCCAACGCTTGGCATCCGAGCATGCGAGCGTCGGCATTTTTAATATTATGCTGCGAGGCACCTTTGAGGAGTATATCGTTGGACGCCTCATGGAAAAGCTTCAGATGGCATGCCACGCGATCGGCGATATAGAAGCGCTACTCGAAGCATCAGGAATCACCGGAGAGGACGAGAATGGGGCGACGGGCTTTGACGAAAAAGTCCGCCAGCTCGTCATCGCGGCTCTCGCAGGTATGGACATAGAGGCAGCCACACGCCAGGCGGAGGAAAGTATTGCCAATGCGAAGAGCACTATGGAGCGCGAGGAAGAGAGCATCAACGCAATGCTCGGTGGAATGGAAGGAACCGAGTTCGTCGGACCTCGTGCCCCGACCCTGCCCGGCGTCGTGCGATCCATGAAGCCACGGGATTTTACTCTGGCGGCATTCAAGAGCTTGGGTGTATGCGTAACGCCACAACCGCCGGACCTATATCTTGCGGAAGAAAACGGTGGACGTGAATACATCCGTTTCGAGGAAAACATCGGTGCAGGCGCAAGAAGCACGCTCTACGCTCCTGGCACTGCCGCCTTCCTTCGCCTAGTCGGCCGGGTCATCGCCACCGGTATTCATGAGGTAGAGGATCTCGACCAGAATCCTGCCAAAGAAACCGAGGAAATCACCCGCCGATGGGTCCTCACCTTCGGCGGAACGCCCAAGGCAGTAGAGGTCGAAGCGGTTAGTCGTTGTTTCGAAGGAGCGGCCCTTGTCCGGGTACGCGCCACTGTGGCGCATGACAGCTACGAGCGCCTCGTCGAGGTTCCCTGCTCACCGACCGAGCACCATACTCAGACAGACCGATCAGGGCTGGGACCCGTGCCTCCCACAATTGAGAATCCCATTACCGTTGGCCTCAACATCGAAAGTCTGGCCGACGCGGCTAAACTGGACACGGCGATCTCCGAATTCTCCCGCTTCTACTTGGAAAGACGGGCGCAGGAGGTGCAGGCCGCAGGCGGCGATGAGCGAAAAAAGAAGAAGTTGGAGGATGAGTTCACGCCCCGCCTTGAAATGACGCTGGTCGCACTCGAAGGACGACTATATCGAAAGCTTAAAGTAAAAACGCAATATAGGTTTGATGCTGACTCCGAATATAGCAGCACCCTAACCATCGCACCGCATACGGGAGAGTTGCTCGGCGCTCCAGAATTAGGCCTCTGCGCCCGATCAGGGAGAACTGTCCCTAAGACGTGCCTCAACCAATGCCAGCTCACAGGGGAGAAGGTGTTGCAACATCTCTTCGTCCGATCCGAGGTAAGCTCAAGGTTCGCGCTGCCCGAGCATACCGTTCTGTGCAGTCTGAGCGGCAAGCGGGTTCTCAAGGACGAGGCCGAACTGTCAGCGGTGAGTGGACACATGGTTGCGAGCGTGTTCCTTAAAACTTCAGCTCTAAGTGGGAAGCGGGCGGAGCCTGATCACTTTGGCCAGTGCGAATTCACGAGGGCCGATGTTCTTGATACCGAGCTTTCCACGAGTGAGGTATCTGGTAAATGATATAAGATTGATGAGCAGGTGCGCTCGGTTGTGTCTGGAAAAACTGGACACAAGTCTGAATTCCTAATCTGCCACGAAACCAGACAGCCTCTCCTGGTCTCGGAGGCCGAACAATGTGAGGTAACCAGCAACTACGTCAGGCCGGGAATTCTGGAAAATTGCGCGATTACAAAGAAACGGGTCTTGCCTTTAGAACTTGAGCGTTGCGCTGCAAGCGGGAAGCGAGCGTTAAGAAGGCTCTTCGTTACAAGTAGCCTATCGCAAGCGCGCATTCTAGAAGAGTTTGCCGTGCAGTCAGCGACCGGGAAATTCTGCGCCCCCGTCGAAGCCAAGCCCTGTCTTTGGAGTGGGCGGAAATGCCATCCGGACGACCTTCGCGTATGCTGGCTGACCGATCTGCCTGTTCACTTCGAATTCACTACGGCAGGTAGGTTCCCACGCCTTGAGCCGCTTGTCGATCTGCTTAATGGCACCAAAAGAACTGCTGACGAGTCTCAGCTATGGGAAGTTATAGCCACTAAAGTTTCAGCTGTATTGGAAAAGGGGCGGTGTGGGGTGGTAGCAGCGATTCTTTCGCCGGACAGGCTGCATCTCGCAATCTGCGCCGAGGTCCGTACAATGCTTGGGTTCAGAGTGCGACATGCTGGCATGGTGTACTCCATCAACGACCATTCCATCGTCGGTCGGGTAACCCAAGGAGAACGTACTTTGGCGGGATGGGCAGAACTAAAAAAGTAAGAGCGCCGTAGAATTATTTCGAATCCAAGATAAGGGTCGGGTTGCAATCGAATTCCGTGGAGTCGTTACTTGACCTTGTACATCGAGGTTTGGCGGTTTCCGAAAGGAGTCTTGCCTTGCCCGCGCGCGAGCATGAAGTGCTTGCAGACTATCCGGAACAATTGGCCGCCTCCGAAAATCCCGGTAGGGCAA
>JBDTPK010000192.1:0-5686 GCA_039932735.1 Nitrospirota bacterium | reverse complement strand
TCCGGCGCTCGGCGATTTGAAATCCTTCCGTCGCTCGACGATCTCCGGCAATCACTACACCCTGTTGATACTTGATCGCCAGCACTGTGGTGGCCTGGGGAATACTCATCGCTCCGGCCCCGCGTATCGGATCGGCCATGGCCTGCGCCTGTAGGAAGCCACTGCGACCGGTCGGCGTCAGTGCGGGATGGTGCTGGGTCAAAAAATCGAAGAAACTGGGGTCGTCGTGGTTCGGGAGAAATGGCAATTTCATAGCATCAATCGCGAGGGGGGGTTGTTCATCAGGCCTTGAGCTTCGCCAGCAATGCGTCGACAGTCTCGACCTGATCGAGGAGGTCGCTCGTCAGCGAGGCTGTGCCTCTGAGTGGGTCCATTAAGGGCACTCGTTTCACCTGATTGTTGCCGACGTCGAAGAGCACCGAGGTCCAACTGACCCCATAGAGCGACTTCGCAAATTTGCTCACACATCGTCCACGGAAATAGGCGCGCGTTCCAGGAGGCGGGGTGAACTCCGCCCGCGCGATCTCGACATCCTGCACGATTCGCTCGATCAGGTGGCTACGTTCGAGCGTAAAATAGAGTCCCTTGCCGGGGCGGACATCGTGATACTGCAGATCCATCAGGCGCACTCTGGGATCGTCCCATCCACAGCCCTTGCGCTCCATATAGGACTCCATCATCTGACGCTTCGCCACCCAATCCAACTCGCGCACCAAGAGCCGAGGATCTTGCTCCAGCTTATCCAGCACGTCTTCCCAGCGGACGAGAATATCTTTCGTGACCTGGGAGAGATCGTGGCAGGCATAGTATCCCATGGCGGCCTTCAAATAGGCTCGTTGAATCGCCACCGCCGTCGTCGCGCGCCCCCCCGTCAGTGTAAGCGGCTCCTTCATCGTCACATCGCGCGACACATCTTTAATACTCCGGACTGGATCCTTCAATTCGAACTGCGGAAGATCGGCACCGGCGTCGAGCAGGTCCAGGACAATCGAGAGCGTGCCGACCTTGAGGTAGGTCGACAGCTCCGCCATGTTGGCATCTCCCACAATCACGTGTAACCGCCGATACTTGCCATACTCGGCATGCGGCTCATCGCGTGAATTGACGATGGGGCGCCGGACCATGGTATTGAGATCAACAAGGCACTCGAAGAAATCCGCACGCTGCGAGATCTGATACTCCGCCGGGCTGGTCTGATTCTCTGAGCCGACCTTGCCTGCCCCTGCGAAAATGGGCCGCGTTACAAAAAACGGTGCCAAGACCTTCACGATGCGCTCGAAGGGAACCGCTCGGGACATGAGATAGCTTTCGTGATAGCCGTAGCTGTTCCCCTTGCCGTCCGAGTTATTTTTGTACAGCACGCAACGGTCTTGCCCGGTGGCGCGCGCCATCTGTTCGAGGCACTGAGCGAGGATTCGCTCACCAGCTCGTTCGAAAGCCACTATTTCCCGCGGGTTAGTACACTCAGGCGTGGAGTATTCCGGATGGGCGCCGTCGACATACAGGCGACCCCCATTCGCCAACACCTTATTCAGCTGACGATTGTACTCAGGGTTTGGCCGCTCTCGCTCCCCCTCGACCTCGAAGCCGCGCGCATCAAGCAGCGGGTTCTCATTTTCATAGTCCCACACGGCCAACGGTGCGGGCAGGCCCGGATAGTGCCCAATGACGGCGATAGAGTTGGAGACGGGGTCCGACGCAGCAGGATCGCGTGAGGCGATGCCAAATTCCGTTTCTGTCCCCAGGACACGGGGAATCGTCAATGCGGTAGGTTCCTGCATAGGTGTGATGTCTTAGAGATAGTGCCCGGTCGTCACCGTTTCGATCTGACGCGAGTCGTCTGGGCTCCCGCTGATCGTCCGAAGATGCACGATCTTCTCGCCTTTCTTTCCGGAGATCTTTGCCCAGTCGTCAGGATTCGTCGTATTAGGCAAGTCTTCGTGCTCCTTAAACTCCTCTCGAATCGCGCGGATCAGATCCTCGGACCGGAGACCACGGCCCTCTTTCGCGATCGCCCGCTTGACGGCAAACTTCTTTGCGCGCGACACGATGCCTTCGATCAGCGCACCGCTCGCAAAGTCCTTGAAGTAGAGTACTTCTTTTTCACCGTTCGCGTAGGTGACCTCAATGAACTTATTCTCCTCCGAGGACGCATACATTGCCTCGACCGTGAGGTCGGTCATTTGTGCGACAAGGGCCTTGGCATCCCCCCCATGGCGTTGCAAATCTTCTTCGGCAAACGGCAGATCGATACTCAGATACTTCGAGAAAATATCCTTGGCCGCCACGGCATCGGGACGCCCCACCTTGACCTTCACATCCAACCGTCCGGCGCGGAGAACTGCCGGATCAATGAGATCCTGGCGATTGCTGGCTCCGATCACGATCACATTACGAAGCCGTTCCATTCCGTCGATTTCCGAGAGAAACTGCGGGACAATCGTCGATTCAATGTCGGAAGAGATCCCGGTCCCGCGCGTCCTGAAGAGCGCGTCCATTTCATCGAAGAACACAATGACGGGATTCCCGTCCGTCGCACGCTCTTTCGCTTTCTTAAAGACTTCGCGGACTTGGCGCTCGGACTCACCGACATACTTGTTGAGCAACTCGGGGCCCTTCACATGCAAAAAGTAACTCCGCACTTCTTTACCGGTGAGGTGCCCAAGTTTCTTGGCAATTGAATTTGCCACGGCTTTGGCGATCAAGGTTTTTCCGCAACCCGGCGGTCCATAGAGCAAGACCCCCTTGGGCGCGCTCAACTTGTATTCTGAAAACAGGGTCGGATGGAGAAACGGCAACTCCACCGCATCGCGAACCTGCTCCAACTCATGCTGCAACCCGCCGATGTGCTCATAGTCGACATCGGGCACTTCTTCCAAGACCAATTCTTCCGACTCGAACCTCGGCAACTTTTCGACGACATAGCCGGAACGTGGATCGTAGAGCAGATGGTCGCCAGCGCTCAATCGTTCGGCCAGCAGCGGGTCGCCAAGCTCTGCCACTTTCTCTTCGTCGAAATGCAGCGTCACAAGGGCACGGTTACCTTCAAGTACGTCTTTAAGCCGTACGACTTCGCCCTGAATATCGAACCCTTTGACCTCAATGACGTTCAGCGCTTCGTTCAGGACAACCTCCTGCCCCTTACGCATCGCCTTCGCATCGATCGACGGATGCACACTGACTTTCATTTTTCGTCCGGAGACATAGACATTGCCGGTTCCGTCGGCATTGAGGCTGGAAAAGATGGCATAGGCTGATGGCGGCGCAGTCAGTTTCTCAACTTCAGTGCGCAAAGCCTCAATCTGCCCCTTGGCTTCCTGGAGAGTCGCAACGAGCTTTTCGTTCTGTTTTGTGGCTTGGTCGAGCTGGTAGCGGGACTGGTACAGCCGACGGATCTCTTCTTCCATCGACTGGATCTGTACACGAAACTTTTCAACTTCCCGAAGATGTTCGTCGTTGCGTGGTGCCACGTCCGTTCCTCCTTCAGTCAATCGCCTCGTGATCTGCGTGACGGAATCTCGGAGAGACCGGAATCGACTCGGACTTTCTTTCTTGCCGTCCATGCGCGACTCGAAAAAATCTGCACCCTGCCCTGAATCAAGGAGTCCTCGTCTGGGCGGATTCTAACACCGGTTCCTGGGGTGGTCAACCAGACGACGTCATCCTCATGCGCGATGATCGTGCATGACACACGTCACGACAGGCTCATCACAGCATCGAGTACCTCGCGCGTCGCCGACGCTACATCGTCTGCACCGAGAATCGCCGTGATCACCGCCGCACCGAATGCTCCGGCTCGCCGCATCTCACGCGCGCGCGCCGCCGTCACTCCGCCAATCCCGATAATCGGGATACGAACCAGTGTGCATGCTTTTTCGAGTGTGTGAATACCCAGCGGCGGACCGAACATCTGTTTGGACGGCGTCTCATAAATCGGCCCAAGCACGATGTAGTCTGCGCCCTGAGACTCTGCTAACAGTCCCTCTTCTACCGAATGCACGGAAATACCCAGCAGACGCTGCTCCCCTAACATCTGTCGTGCGACCGACAGAGGCAGACTATTGCTCCGCAAGTGGACGCCGACTCCTTCGAACGCCAAGGCAACATCGATCCGATCATTGATCAGGAGTTGGGACTTGGAAATGGCTATGACAGTCTGCACCTCACGCGCAAGCGTCACAAGTTCCCTCGCAGAGAGATCGCGTTCACGGAGTTGAATCGCCGATATTCCGGCTGTGAGCACCCGTTGCAGAAGGGGAACCAGCGGGCGCCCTTTGGTCTGATGACGATCCGTAACGACAAGAAGACGGCTGGAGAGTGTGGGCATTAGCGAGGTAATGATTCAGAAGTGCTGAGTGCTGCCTGTGTGCGTTCGGCACTTTTCATATCCGCGGTCTCAGCGCTCAGTGCTTATCATAGGAAGCAGAATGCTCAAAACGATCATCCGGCAAGGCCGCAATGAATTATCACTTTATAAGGGGTGGCCCGGATGATTCCGACTGCGCGCGTCCAACGAGGGCATTTTGATACTTCGACTCCCCAGAAGGAGTAGGCAGATTGTTTTTCACTGTGCGCATCAAGCAATCCTCATCCATGTAAATGATCCTTCCAAGCTCGCGTGTTTCCCCTCTTTCTTGGAGGGCACCCACAATGGTCTACGTGCGGTCGTCGCACGAGGCCCTTCTTAAGCGCGCGTCCCGAGAGCAGAAGACCAACGTGGGTGTCCTTCCAATCCTTTTATCGTGGGGACTCTGCAAGCAAGAAGAACGGTCTGCCTGCTCCTTCGTATCATTCTGAGGCCGCACGTTGCGCGAGCACGGGAATCGTCCCAGCCACCCCGCCCTCTTTTTCAGCATTTTGCTACAGCATGCCTTCGATGGGGCTACTGGCCGTCGCATACAGTTTTCGAGGGATTCGCCCGGCCTTGTAGGCTAACCGGCCTGCCAGCACGCCATATTTCATGGCCTCGGCCATGGCAATGGGATCTTTGGCTCCGGCAATGGCCGTGTTCATCAGTACCGCGTCTGCCCCTAATTCCATTGCAAATGCGGCATCGGACGCGGTCCCAACACCAGCATCCACGACAATCGGCACCTTGATCATTTCCATCATAATCTTTAGATTATACGGATTGCGGATACCAAGTCCCGACCCGATCGGCGCCGCCAACGGCATGACCGCTGGGCATCCAACGTCGACGAGTTTCTGGGCCACGATTGGATCGTCATTTGTATAGGGCAATACGATAAAGCCTTCCTTGACAAGAATCTTCGCCGCTTCGATCAATCCAGCCGTATCGGGAAAGAGGGTTCGCTCGTCACCCAGCACTTCCAGCTTGATCAAATCGGATACGCCTGCGGCCCTGGCCAAGCGAGCATAGCGCAGGGCATCTTCCACGTTGTAACAGCCGGCGGTGTTGGGAAGAATGGTGTACTTCTTCGGGTCGAGATAATCGAGCAGGTTCTCTTTGGAACGGTCGGTAATGTTCACGCGCCGCACCGCCACGGTCACCACATCGGCTCCCGACGCCTCAATGGCCTTCTTGGTTTCGGCAAAGTCCTTATACTTCCCGGTTCCCACAAACAGCCTGGATTTGAACTCATACCCCCCGATAACTAGTCGATCATCAGCCATACGTACCCTCTGTGAATGTTCCCTTCTGATACACTCCCCAATGGCATCATAT
>JBDTPK010000191.1:0-5712 GCA_039932735.1 Nitrospirota bacterium | reverse complement strand
TTCCGCGAGCAGGAGAACGACCAGGCTACCCTTCTCCTTCTCCTCCCACGCGTTCCGCGAGCCCAGAAGATCATCAGCCTCCATCCCCTCCCCTGTTTCGGCATCCGGAGCTAGCGGTAGTTGGTGAACTGCAAATCAATCCCAAAATCTTTGCTCTTGAGAAACGCCATGGCCGCTTGAAGGTCATCCTTGCTCTTGCTCAGCACACGCACTTGCTCGCCTTGAATCTGCGCTTGCACTTTCAATTTGGACTCCTTGATGGCTTTCGTCACCTCTTTCGCCTTGTCCGCCACGATCCCACTTTGAATTTTCGTCACTTGGCGCACCGTTCCACTCAGCGCCGGCTCCACAGTCCCGTAGGTGAACGCCTTCAACGAGATCCCCCGCTTCACGCACTTGGTCTTGATAATGTCATTCACCGCATTGAGCTTATACTCATCGTCGGACACCAGGGACAGTTCCTTTTCCTTCTCCTTCAACGTAATCTCCGTCTTGGTGTCCTTGAAATCGAAGCGCTGTTTGACCTCTTTCGTTGCCTGATCGACAACATTTTTCATCTCTTGCATATCGACTTCCGACACCACATCGAACGAAAATTGCTCAGCCACGATCCCCTCCTCGTCTCACGTTATCCATTTTCTTTTTTATACCTCTCCAAAGGGAGTAGCCGCGGCTCCCCTTTACCGCGCGCATCGGACGAGCACCATCGATCTAATTGATCCTCCCAAGTTTGCTCGTTCTCTCTCCAGGAATGGGGGCTGATTGACCTTCCCCTGCGCGCGTCCAACGAGGGCCTTCTGAGGCCGCGCGTTGCGCGAGCACAGAAGATCATCAGCCTCCATTCCCTCCCCCTCAGCAGCATCCCCCGCCGGGCAATTGCAACCGCCGCTCCTCATCATGACGAATCGTCGTCCGCAATCTTCCCGGCGAGCCTCCACCAGCCATCACCACCACTTCGCTGCTGGTGAACGGGCGCTTCAAGATCACATAACCGTACCACTGCCTCATACTATCGCCCAAGACGATCACCGCGAGCAAGGCCACCACTGCCACCAGCCCCGCGTCCAGGTACAAGGCAAAAGCTTGCCCACTATCAGCGAGGGATGACGCCTTACTCACAAACATGCCGAACATCTCGTAGGACCCCATCAAGGTGACGGTCCCCACAAACAACATCGGCAGTGCGGTAATCCACAAATATTGCGCCTTCCGCATCTTAATGAGCACCGTCGTGCCGATGCAGAGGGCCAAGGTGCCGAGCAACTGATTCGCTGCGCCAAACATCGGCCACAGTGTCGAAATGTTGCCGGTACCGATGAGATAGCCCCAGGCCCCCACGATCAGCCCGCTACTGATCACCACCCCTGGCCACCAATTCATTCGCCGCAACGGAGGATAGAAGCGGCCGCCCATCTCCTGAATAAGATAGCGCCCCACGCGCGTGCCAGTATCGATCGTCGTCAAAATAAACAACGCCTCGAATACGAGCGCAAACTGATACCAATAGGCCATCAGTCCGTTCATGCCAGGGAGCGCGGAGAAAATGGACGCCATGCCGACCGCGAGCGACACGGCCCCTCCAGGCCGGCCCGCCACATCCGCCTCGACAAGTTGTGAGAGCTCTTGAATCCTGGAAACAGGGAAGCCCATCGCAGCCAGGGCATCGGGCGCGAGCATAGTGTTGATCGCCAGATAATCACCGGGAATCAAGACCGATGCCGCAATGAGCGCCATCACCCCGACAAAGCTTTCCAGCAACATCGCCCCATAGCCGACCGTGGCCTGGGACTCCTGCTCGATCATCTTCGGCGTGGTCCCTGAAGAGACCAGCGAGTGAAAGCCGGACACGGCTCCGCAAGCAATAGTGATAAAGAGAAAGGGAAAGAGCGTACCGGGAATAATCGGCCCCCCTCCGCTCGCAAATATGGTGACGCGCGGCATCTCGATCGTCGGCGCCATGAGAATCACCCCCACGCCCAGCAACACCACCACCCCGAGCTTCATGAAGGTAGAGAGATACCCGCGCGGCACCAGAAGCATCCACCCAGGCAAGACAGAAGCCAGAAACCCATAGCCGGCCAGTCCCCACACCAAAGTCACCCGCTCGAACTCGAACCAGCCTGCGACTGAAGACTGCGCGACCACCCGCCCGAAAATCACAGCCGCAACCAACAGCACCACCCCAATGAGAGAGACTTCCGCCACCCGACCAGGCCGAAACCGTTGAAGATAGAAACCCATAATGATGCCGATGGGAATCGTCATCGCAATGGTGAAGGTGCCCCAGGCATTGAGATAGAGCGCGTTCACCACGGCAAATCCCAAACCGGCCAGCGCCACAATCACGATGAACAGTACTGCCACTGCCGTCGCCGTGCCGGTGACAAGGCCCAGTTCATCCCGCGCAATCTCAGGAAGCGAGCGGCCATTCCGCCGCATCGACGCCACCAGGATGATGAAATCCTGCACTGCTCCACCCAGCACCGCGCCGATCACCAGCCAGAGAAAACTGGGCAAGAAACCGAACTGCGCCGCCAACACCGGCCCCAGCAATGGACCTGCCCCGGCAATCGCCGCGAAGTGGTGACCGAACAACACGTACTTATTGGTGGGGTGAAAATTGACGCCGTCGTTCAGGCGCACCGCCGGCGTCACCCGCTGATCGTTCAGCTCCACCACACGACGCGAGATCCATCGGCCATAGAAGCGATAAGCCAGCACGTAGATGCAAGCCGCCGCCACAACGAGCCAAAGCCCGTTTACTTTTTCCTGTGGGTTGACGAGACCAGTCACGAAGGCAAGCGCAACCGAGCCGAGAATGGCAAGCAGGCCCCAGATAAAGACTAAAATGTGTTTCACGCGCGGCATACTAACAACCGGCTGGATGCTTGTAAATCAAGCCAAGCCTGGCTATCCTGACAAGTAATGGTACCCTCAAAAACACCTCTCATTGCCTCGTCACCGGATGTGCTCGGCGGTACGCCCGTCTTTGCCGGCACCCGGGTGCCAGTCCAGACCCTGATCGAATATCTGGAAGGCGGTGAAACAATCGACGACTTCCTTCAAGGGTTCCCGACCGTAACGCGCGACCAAGTGATCGCCTTCCTTGAAGAAGCTAAAACCCGCATGCTCGCCAAGGCCTCGTGAAAATTCTTCTCGACGAGTGTATCGACCGACAATTCGCAAAAGAGATCGAGGGACATGAGGTGGTAACCGTCCCTCAGGCCGGGTGGGCAGGAATCAAGAACGCCGAGTTGCTGACACGAGCCCAAATGCAATTCGACGCCTTCGTTACCGTTGACCGCAATCTAGCCTTCCAACAGAATATCCCGCAATTCACCATTGCGGTCATTGTTCTGCAGGCTCCAACCAATAGATTGAAAGACCTTCGCCCGCTCCTGCCAAAACTCCAGCAGATTCTCCCAATTGCTCCCAAAGGTGAAGTCAGCCGAGTGAGCCTGTAACAAGCACCTTCGGAGCGCCAGCGTTCACGGCAACATGCGCAGGGAGTCCCAGACGCCACGCAAAGAGAGTTGACCGTGCATTCCGCCAAGGGAAAAATCGCGAAGATTCTCCAGGACCAACCGGACGACAGCTCGTACGATGAAACTCTTCGGGAGTTGGCGTTTGCCAGGATGGTTGAGAGAGGGATTGCGGACTCCGACGCAGGAAAGACGATCAGCCACGAAGAGATGGGACGCCGCATCAAGTCATGGCCGAGCTGAACCGCCCTACCAGGGGGCAGAGGTTTCCATAAATTCCCCAAGTCAGGCTCCCGATACTGGCAACGAGATGGGGGTAGCCTGGTCGTTCTCCTGCTCGCGGAATGCGCACGATCAGAATGTGCTCGTTCGACGGCCGCAACCAGACCGACAAGGGGTGCCCTTCCTAAAGGGATAATGAGCGAGCTTGGAGGGAGCATTTGCATTTCAGTAATCGCTCGATGCAAGAAAAAGGCAGGAGCGACCCAGGCCGCCCTTCGTACTCGCAGACACATCATACAAAAGAGGCCTAGCGATAGGGCGTTGGGGATCAATCATGGACCGCTTTGGCGGAAGCCAAACGAGAAGGAAGGTGATTCAATTTTCGTGGCCGTGACCAACCAATCGATTGAGTCACATCAAGGTCTTCCTTTGCCCTTTCCAATCCTGCGCCTATTTGATCCTGCTCCCACTCTTCCACCTGGGAAATCTTCAGTCACTATCACGTCTATTAAATTGTCTCCTCGCCCAGGCTCAATCACAAAACTTCTCTTACGGCGGCTTGGAGGGAGAGCTTGCAAATTGATAGGTAGAATCCAATATCTTCCTTGAATCCATGTCCTTGATGCTGTCAAGAGATCGTCGGTCAGATTGTAAATGACAAGGATTCCCCGAGGTGTTGAGGGTCGCTGATCAAGATAGTTCTGTAGCTGAACAACAGCATGTTTCAGGGCTGACGGAGAAAGTGACCACTTTGTCCAAAACACCTTTGCTTCGATAGTGTATTCTTCGCCACCATGCTCTGCGAATAAGTCAGTTTCACTTCGACCAAATTTCGTGCCCACGGCGAAAATATTCCGCTCCACAAGAAACTTGCAGAGCTCCTTTTGGAGGAGGAGCTCTCCTTTCTTTGTCATCTCCACATGAATCTCAGGTGTCATCACCTCCAAGCCGAGCTTGTATTGATTAAGGGCGCGTTCAATTGGAGAGTTGTATCTGACGAGAGAATCTAGAATTCGTACTACCGTGCGAAGCTCAAACAGAATAGTTCGATGCGCGGGCTCCGCAAAGAATTTCTCCCGCAACGCTTCAGTTTCTGGCCCGCTAATAATTCTGCTTTCTTCTGGTAGCCCGAGAAGCAACCCGATCTCGCTCTTGGACTTAAAGTGCCCACTCGTAAGTATGGCGCAAAGTCGACCGAGCGCTCGGCCCAGAACTTCCTCTTGCTTGGAAACTGGGCATGAAGCGTCTGACGATTGCCAACTAAGGATTCGTGGCAGCTCCACCATTTCCTTTGGGATCCCTGCTATTTCTTGACGCATCATTGCCAGCGTAAGCTTCGGTTTGAGGTGTATCACGTAGTTGACTATTTTCTCGCGGGCTTTCTCGGAAGTCTCATATTGAAGGAAGTTGGGTGGGAGCAAAGATTCAGGGTCTTGCATTCTCCCTCTGCGGTCGTCGTCAAACTCTCGCCGAAGGCTGCTCCATAAGCTTGCCACCTGCAAGTCAGTAAGCATGTCTATCTTTTTGATAACCAGGGTGGAAAGCTCGCTAAGGTCAGCATGTGCATTGGCTGCAAGGAGCAGAGCCTGATTGAAGATTGCTGCCAAGCGGAACTCCAAGTCCAATGCCAACCCAATCTCACTTTTCCTTGCATGAGTAGCTGCAAGTTTTTCGATAGCCTCTTTCAAATCGGTGAGCGTATTTTTAGGGTCAAAGAAACAATCTCGTGCTATTTCTCGCGGTTCACCAAGATCAGCGGCTTCCAGGATCGTCCTTGCCAATCTCATAGATTCGATGTCGATGGCCGCTGATGCTTCTAAGCGGGCATTCAGATTTGCTAGGTCGATCGATTTAGTTACGTCATGCAGCACTTCTTGTGTCAAACCGTAAATGTCAGTCCCGACAAAGTCTTTTGGCCTTTCGTCGAGATGCTGTTCGAGATCGCCAAGTCGAGAGAGCAAATAGCTCAAGCTAAAATTTGCCATGAGTTAGACCTGACGGAGGCTAG
>JBDTPK010000190.1:0-5738 GCA_039932735.1 Nitrospirota bacterium | reverse complement strand
TTGCCGACCGCCATGGCCCACCGCTTTACGGGACGGGTCGCCGCGCGGCAAACGGACCGGAGTTCAGATTGTGCTAGGCTCGAAAAAGTGGACGCCTTCCACCTATGCTCAGAGGGCTGGCGGGGTGAGAGGGAACGAGTTCCACGACAGCAGTCTACGACGGAGTTCCGGGAGCAAGCGATGCCGCGGGTCCTGGAACAGAAGGTACCGATTCCGGAGGCAGCCCGGCGCCTGACGATGTCGGGCAAAACGCTCAAGAACTGGGTGGGGCGAGCATTGACAACCGGGGTCAGATATGAGTGGTCCAACACGCAGGAGGAGGAGATAGCGTCCATCCCGCTCCCACTCTTCTAAAATGGCCGTTGAAACCTGAGTTCGTAATCTGTGCAGTGTCCCGTTGCGTCTACCTGTGGCTCAGTGTACGTGGTCGTCTGGCGGCGGACGGAGTTCCTTTTCTCGGTTGAGTCGATCGATCTGTTGCGTCAATTCGCCGATGTCTGTCCACCCTGATCCGTCCACCGCAGGGATCCAGCGTGCCCGTAAATAGCCATAACGGTCGATGAGGAACTCCATGTGCGTCGGTATGGTTCCCTCGCCAGCCAGATCAGGGTTGCTGAGGGTTCTACGGAACAAGGCGTAGCTGCGCACGATCTCCGGTGCGCCCTGCATCACGACCGGGAACGGCATGGCTGTCGTAATCGTCGTCATGTCCTGGAGGTTGGGGGAATTCATGGGCACCGCCAGCACCACTATGTTGCTGGCGCGTAACGTGTCGTAAGCTAATCGCAACTGATCGAGTCTCGCGTGCGACTCCGGCCACGAAAACAGAACGAGCTGAACCGCTTTCTCCCGACGGAAATCCTTCAAGGTACCGCTCGAACCGTCATGCGCGGTATAGGAAAAGTTCTGCGGGGCCATGTAGGGCTGATTGGGGGCGACGTAGGGGTTGATGAGGCGTGCTTGATAGCCGCGGGACGTGGCATGGAGAAAGTTTACGACATCCCAGCGATCCTCTTCCGAGAGTTTGTCGACAAACGCCGGCATGGCGGTACCGGGAATACCGTGGGTCAGCCAGTGAAAAAAATCGCCCGCGGTATGCTTAGCTGTGTGCGGCTCCGTAAGCAGGTCTACTGGTTGGATTGCGAAGGTCTTCGCCAGCACGCCATTGCCCTTGGCTTGGGGTCCGTGGCAGAGCACACAATTTTCGGCAAATATGGTCGCACCGTTGGCAACGGAAATGGCATCAAACGGGACTGGCGTTTTGCGGTAGGTTTCAGGAAAAGCCTGAGTCGCAAGGGGAGGCAGCGCCGCAACGAGCGCGCAGGCCGTTAGTATGGCCGGGATGGCAATGCGCCACTTCGGCTCCCAGCGTTTGGACCGACCGAAGACAACCGCCACAACTGCCAGGATAAGCAGCGCGGCTCCGATCCCCGCACCGATCATCACGCCCAACCCGCCCCAGGTGGCGTCGATGGAGAAGCGGAATGGATAGGGCCAGTCCTCAATGATGGCATGTTTTGCCGGCACCGTGTTCGCCAGCATGGTCGCCACCAACACCAGCACCAACGCGAGCACGAATTCGACGGGGATCCATTTTCGAAGTTCTCGTCCGCCGGCCGCAGCCACATCCGCGTTCTGGTTGAGTGCCGGAATCCAGATGTGGCGAGCGCACGCGGCAAGCACGAGAATCACCGCAAGCAGTGCGAGCTTTGTAGTGAGAAACCAGCCCCAGCTCGTTGCGGCCAATGCGGCATAGCTTGTGTCCACCATGTCATTGGTAACGATGATGCCGGTGGCCACGACAGCGACCATCACCGGCAGCGCTATTGTCGAGAAGCGCTTCAGGGTTTGGATGTCGAACCGAGTCACTTCCTCGTCTGATCGTTCCCCGGTGGCGAAGATTATTGAGAGAAGGGCCGGCAGCCCTCCGAACCACACGCTCGCCAAAACGATATGCAGCGCATAGGGCAGCACCGATGTCACGGACAGGTCACCGCCAGCTGCGGAATGGCTTGCGAGCGATCCAGCAGCCAGCGTGAGTGCAGCGACGGTTGCGCACAACACATAGTGCCAACGCGCTTTGGATGAAAACCGAATGTAGAGGACGACTCCAAACACGAGAAGCGCAAGAGCAGCGCGACCCATCCAGATGAGTCCGACGCGGGTTTTTTGTAAGAGTTCTAGCCAGGCTCCCGGACGCCATGCATTTTCGGCCACGCCCGTGGCCTGTGCGGTTGTTGTGGCCAGCAAGCCCAGCAACCCCAGCAGAAGCGCGACTGACAGCCACGGTAACGCGCGATTCAGGCGAGCGAGCCATGGGGCGTCGACTGCATCGCTTGTGCGCATGGCAATCGCAATAAAGACGCAGCCGCCGATCAGGATCATGTTGGACGCAATCTGCAGCCAGCGGAACAGCGCGCCGATGACCTCGATCATTTCTGTTGTACTTTGCCCTTTACCGTGAAGTCGAAGTAGGACTCCACCACGTGACCGTCTACCGACAGCACCCTAAACTTCACAGAATACTTCCCGGGCTTCAACTCCGGCAACGACAGGACGATGGATTTCTGGTCATCCGGAGCAAGTTGAGGTTTGATCTCGGTCACGGGATGTTTTTCGGCGTCGAGCACGACCAGCGATGCGTAGTCGCCTTCAATTTCCTCGTTGAACCAGAGTTGTACCAGCGCCGGTGCCTTGGTGAGGACAGACCGGCGTGGCGGCTCTGCCTTGACCAGCATTGAATGCGCCAGCGCCGGGGCGGCATGTATGCACATCACCGTCGCTATCGTTGCGCCCACCACGACGCGCTTGAGTATATGAAGTGCCCATGACTCCATTGGATATCCGCTCCTTTGACTGCTGCGTTCGATTGAGGAAGTGGGCCATTTCTCCGTCTTGGCTTGGCGCATTGCTCCCCCAGTGACCGGCTGCCTACGAAACGGTGCTAACCGACGGTTTGCGACGACTGCGCAGAAAAAAGAAGATCGCCGCTCCACCGGCAATTGCTGCGACCGGGACTATGACCATCATATAGTGCATGAGGTGTGACACCACTCCACCTTCTCCTACAGAGATTGGGAATCGCGCGACATGTTCCTCCTTGCCACCCACGGTGACGACACCGATGAATTTGCCAGGCTGGGTGAAGACATGTTCGAAATTGATGAACCCCCCTGAGTAGACCTTAGGCGGTACATGAACGACTGTGATAGCCTGAAGATCTTGCTCCGAACCCGTTTCCTTGATGACCCGGACCTCGACGGGCAACGAGCGGAGTTCCCCTTCGATGAAATCGAGCACCACCACGGTACGGCCGACCGACGGAATATCCCCGCAGAGCTCCTGCCGGTCTGAGAGGTCAGGCTGATACTCGGTCAGGTGCATACCGTAGGGTCCGAGCTTGAGTATGCAGAAGTTTTTATCCAATTCATGAAAGTGCTGGGCTTGTGCGGAGAGTGGAACTCCAATCATCAGCATCAAGAAACACATAACCCCTGACTTTATCAGACATCGCAAAGACATCATCCGTATCCTTCTCGCTGTAATTCTTCGTTGCCCGTAATTTTCTCGTTGAACCAAAGTCGCACCTGCGCGGAGCCTTGGACCGGATGGCCGTCCGCCTACGAAATAGTGCTGCTAGAAGTTTGGCCGCGACCGCGCATGAAAAAGAAGATCACCCCGATGACAGCAACCCCCGCGAACGCGATCATGAAGTAGGAAGGGGGCAACCAAATTTTCGTTTCCCCAACCGAGAACGGGAATCGTGATACAAGTTCCTGTTTGTCGCCCACCGTCACCAGTCCGACAAATTTTCCCGGCTTGTCGAAGTTGTATTCAAAGTTGACCGAGCCGGCGGGATAGACCTTGGGCGGCAGGTGAAGGACCGTGATGGCCTGAAGATCCTGCTCTGAGCCCGTGTCCTGGATGATCCGAACTTCAGTGGGCAAGGGGCGGAGTGCATCTTCCATATAGTCGAGCACCACGACTGTGCGACCAGTCGCCGGAATGTCTTCACAGAATTCTTTATTGCGTGTATTGTCAGGCTGATAGCCAGTGAAATGCATGTTATACGGGCCGATTGTGAGCCTGCACATGTCCTCTGCCAAAGCCAGCCCTCCGTGAGCCTGGGCCTGTGTGGAGAAGAACGGCACCCCGATTGCTAGCATCAAGACGCATAACCCGGCAGGTCTCAGCAATTGTACAGTCATTGTCAGGATCCTCCCTCTCGAATGATGAGCCATGTGCCCGCAGCCTGGAACACCCCGCTTCCTACGAACGGCGGAGCGCCCACCAATTCCGCAGCCACTTCGATCGTATGAGTATGTAGCCAATCAATGCAACTGCCAGCACTACTATCGCTGGTACTATCATGGAACGCATCAGCTTCTGGTAATCGACCATGTTTACTCGCAACAGATACTGCGGGCGCTTCATCAGATTCTGTTTTTCTGCCAAAATGGTGACCGTATACAAACCTTCGTCCAACCTGGCTTCGCCCCGGAGCACGCCGTCCGGGTGGGTGGTCGGACGAATATCTGCCACAATCTGATCTTCCGCCTCGTTGCTCCCGTTTCCCTTCATCACGCGCATCCCAACTAGCTCGTTGCGTAGCGCTGGGTCCACGAGGTCTACGACCAGAAAGGTGTCGCCTTCCTTGGGAATGTCCGTGCAGTATTGATCTTTCAACTGGTATTGTGGCTGATAGGCGCTGAAATGTACCACCCTCTCCCCGACCCGGCGCAGGCACGGGTCGTCTTCTCCGCTCGTGGCTCCATGCGCAACAGCGACTTCAGGGTGATACAGTGCGACAAGAAGCATGAGCACAGTAAGGGCTGCCCCTATCACTTGCCTAGTCATAATATGCCGAACCCTCCTGTTTGGATCTTGCGATGAGCTCCTGCTCCGTACGGCGAAGCGATTTCAGTGCGCAGCGGTATGTTTCGTCACCTAATCATACAAGTGACATCACTACATGATGCCACTAAAACAGGGCAAGATTCTAGTCCCCTAGCCTTGCATGCACAAATCTCAAAAATGTGTTTCACCGTTGGGCTCTTCCGGTGCTCCGGCTATCCGGCGCGACCCATCCCTGATTCGCGCCAAGGTGCTACACGTACAGACACGGTGCGAGCCTGAATTCTTGAAGGGATTGCGTAGGCATCTTGACCCAAGCCCGTGCATCTTTTCCCATCCATCATCATGAGTTGGCACGAAGTCGTGCGACAGAAACATAGGCTTCATAAAATTTGATGAAATAGCAGGTTTTGAGATGCGATCATGCATAAACAATCCGGACCAAACCATCTTTGACTTGCCAGTATCAGATGGGCGACAATCGAAAATGAATGTGGCAGGTGTTCCCTTTCATGAGGCTCCCACGTGCCTTGCGTAGCGACATCGATCTTGCGAATGGACTCGTGCTTCAGCGATTGTCGAATTGTATGAGACGTCAGATAGTGGCGAGAACACGCTCAAGAACCGCACGATCCATAAAGATCCGACATCATTGCGGCAATCCTTTTTCTTTGGGTCCAGTGAGACTTCTCCAAATATGTTCGAAACCGTCGCACTGAGCGGCAGTCGTGGGGAACGATTGTTGTTCTCCGACGTCAGCGTGACGGTCAAGCCAGGCACTCTGCTGGCCGTGGTCGGAGAGAACGGCAGTGGGAAGACCAGCTTCCTTCGCATGCTGTGCGGCCTGTTATCTCCTGATCAAGGCGCGATTCTTTGGCAGGGGA
>JBDTPK010000189.1:0-5761 GCA_039932735.1 Nitrospirota bacterium | reverse complement strand
CCGCCGTTGCCGCGGCGCGATCAATCTTAAAGCTTTGCGCGAGACACTACACTAGCTGACCAGGCGACTAACGGCGTCATTGAACTTTATCGAGTGCCCTTTACCGCACCTGGTGTGAGCACCAAGCTCAATGGCCCCCTGACATCTGGTGGAAATGTAAATGAAGTCTTGGTGAAGTGAGGTGGCACCCCATGAGCGGCCTTACCGAACACCAGTTCCCGACAACGTACGCCTTGAGGAGACGTAACAAGTCGCTTGATCCATGGCTTGTCGAAATTTTCTACATTTCAACAGGCTCTTTTCTCTAGGCCCTGTATCTCCCTCGACCTGACCCTCCCACGGTTCAAAGTACTGACAGTTGTGGCATGCGTGATAAGGCTCTGTGTATCAGCCTATGCTGGCAGTGGCTGATCAGGCGCAATACATCTATGACAATCTGGGTCGCCTCTCGCAGGTGATTGATGGGAAAACTAAAGGGGTCGGAAAAATACAAGGGTCGGGGTGCGTCGGCGCGAAGCCGGAGGGAAGTCGCGAATGAAAGCGTCGTCCAAGGTCAGGCCAAGCCAGTCGCCTTGGCCTCGCGTGCGGTATGATGTCGGGCAACCGGGAGGACGAAGCGGTCACAGAGGTACACCCGGGCTGTGGATGGCGCTCCGACCACATCTTTCTGCGGTGGCCGACCTTGTCCTGACAAGGGGAAGGCCATCGTCATGTCGAACAACAAGGGCGAGTCCGATGTGACCCCCACGGAGTCTGAGACCACAGGCCCGGGTGGACACGTTTCTCACGGACGCCGAGAGACCCCGGCGACATCCACTTCTCCCATGGGAGCGGATCGGTCGGAGAAGGCGCGAGGCCACAAGTCCGACAGGCCCGTCGCCGGGGAGTCAGCCCGTTCCCTAGTACCGAGGAAACCGGCGAACAACGGTGGCGTGCCGCTGCCTGCGGAGTCGATGGAGGGAAGGGGACTGACCAAGGAGAACATTGAGCAGTCGCTCCTGGACCGGACCCAAAGCCGGCGCTCGGACGGGACACCGTTCGTACCCAGATCGCGTGGATTGCTGGGTGTATGTGATGCGGCACAGACGGAGAAGAAGCGAACGTTCACTCGCATACGGCACCACATCACGCCGGAACTCTTGCGAGCCAGCTTCATGGAACTGAAGAAGCACGCTGCGCCGGGAGTCGATGGTGAAACGTGGCGTGACGACGCGGTGGAGGTGGAACAGCGGATCGACGATCTGCATGGACGAATTCATCGCGGAGCGTACCGGGCCAAGCCTTCCAAGCGGAGGTACCTCCCAAAGCCTGATGGCCGGCTGCGAACGCTGGGAATCGCGGCGCTGGAGGACAAGATCGCCCAACAGGCGGTACGCACGGTGCTGGAATGTATCTACGAACAAGACGTTCTGGGGTGCAGTTACGGTGTTCCTCCAGGACGGAGCCGCCACCAAGCCCTGGATGCGCTGTTGTGGGGATCGCGAAGCAGAAAGTGAACTGGGTCATCGATGCGGACATTCGGGGCTTCTTTGATAACCGCAGTCACGAAGGGCTGATGACGTGTCTGGAGCATCGAATTGCCGACGGACGGATGCTGCGGCTCTTGAAGAAATGGCTCAGGGCCGGGAGTATCGGAAGATGGCGAGTGGTCCCCCACGCAAGTCGGAACGCCCCAGGGCGCGGTGATTTCGCCGCTGCTGGCGCACGTATGCTTACACGACGCGTTGGACCGCTGGATCTAAGATTGGCGCACACGCCAAGCCACAGGTGAAGGCACCATCGTACGCTATGTCGACGACGTTGTGATCGGGTTCCGTGAGGAATTGGAGACCCGAACGTGTTGGGCCGCATTGGGAGAGTGGGGTGCCCAACTCGGCGTGGAGCTGCACTCGGAGAAAACGCGGCTGATCGAATTCGGCCGCTACG
Organism: Nitrospirota bacterium; assembly: GCA_039932735.1. GTDB lineage: Bacteria > Nitrospirota > Nitrospiria > Nitrospirales > Nitrospiraceae > Palsa-1315. Next base: position 3,835 of record JBDTPK010000189.1, on the reverse strand, counting down.
CAGAGGAGCGGCGAGCGAAACGCGGTGATGGCCCGCCGGAGACATTCGACTTCCTGGGTGTTACGCCTATCAGCGGCAAGACCCGGCGAGGCGATTTCACAATCCATCTCAAACCGTCGCGGAAGAAAATCCCCGCCAAACTGGCAGACCTCAAGGCGCAGCTCTCACAGAGACGCCACGACGACCGGGCGCAAGTCGGCGCGTGGCTGCACGGTGTGCATCGCGGCTGGTGTCAGTACTATGCTGTCCCCGGCAACTACACTCCCGTGCAACAATTCTGTGAGGCGATCACGGGCCGGTGGCTCCGCACGCTGCGCCGTAGCAGCCAACGCGGACGCCGCTTGACCTGGGAAACGTTCTCGACGCGCTGCACACGCTGCCTACCGACACCGAAAATCCTTCATCCTTATCCCAACGTGCGGGTTGCATGTCAACCTCCAAGGTACGAGCGGCCTGCGGTCGTACCGCACGTACGAATCTGTGCGCGGGGCGGTCAGCAATGACCGTCCCTACCGCTATGGTCTTTGTTTGGGGAAATACTTCTCCACGCGTGGCGGTCCGAGGGTTCCCGTCTCACCTCTCATGCCGTCATTTTCTGGGGAACCGTGACCTCCTGATTGACTTCGCACTGACGACAAGTTACATGGGACACATCAAGGGGGATGAGTGCTATCAAAAAGGCGAGGTGCTCTGGGATAAAGGCGCCCCGGCACCGGCGATGAAGCAGTATCTGGCGCGTCATGCGGTGGGCGGGCGTGCGCTGGTTCCGATCTGCGGTCGCAGGCATGAGGTGGCACTGGCGGTGGAGCACGGGCTGGATGCGACGGGACTGGACATCGCGTCGACGGCAGTAGCGGAGGCGCGCAGGCTGTATCCGCATCTAGCGGAACGCTTCGTGACGGGGAGTTTGTTTGATCCGCCGGAGGAGATGCGCGGCACCTATGATGTGGTGCTGGAGCACACCTGCATGAGCGGGCTGCCTCCGACGCTGCGCGTGGACTACCGGCGTGGCATCGATCTCACGCTGCGGCGCGGAGGCTTGCTGATCGGGGTAGGGTTCATCAATCCAACGCTCGATCCATGTAAGGAGGGGCCGCCCCTCCCTTTCAGTCTGGCTAATTTGACGGCGCTCTTTGCGGAAGGTTACGACATCGTCGAAGATTATGTGCCGGATGTGGCCTTTCCAGGTCGCGAGGGCCGCGAACGGGTGCGCGCTACGCCGAGTGGTGCGATGAGGGATGACTGCGCGACCACGTCTTCCAGAACAACCATTTGAACTTCCACGTAGGTTCCTTAGCCGGCGCGTGGCAATCCAGAGCCTTCCTCGCCTCTCCGCCCCTCACGCCTTTTACAGTGACTTGCTTCAAACCTTCTTCTTCTGGGTTACCCCCGATTCCATGGACACTCCTCTCGGGGATGGACCGAACTGACCAGGGAACGTAGAATGTCCACAGTCATTCCTTCAATATTGTAAGACGCGATGCTTGCTGCAACCGTTCGCTCGACCATTCTTGCTCTCATCAGTTTGCCACTCTTGGGGCTCACCGATATTCAGAGCCATTCCATCGAGGTCATGCCTCACTGGAAAAAAGGAGACACGGTTCGTCTCGAAATCACGCGGGCACGCGTGAAATCAGCCGATGGCACGTCTACGATAACCGGGAAGACTTACACTGACTTTACGATTGAGGTGCTCAGCGCCAATGACGATGGATACCTTGTGGGCTGGACCGCTGGCAAGACCACGTTCGACGATCCTTCTCAGGCTGAGCATTCCTTCCTTGGACATGTTGTCAATCTCATGAATGGGCTTCAGATTATTCTAGAAATCGATTCGTACGGAGCCATTCAAGGCGTTCAGAACTGGAAGGGTCTCAAAGCTACGGCGCTGAAATCCCTCGATGCCCTCGCGGCAACCGAAGACGTACAGAAAAAGAAACCTAACAAAGCCCGCATGTCCCGCTTGCAGGCACAATGGGAATTCATGCTGGAAACCAAAGAGCAAGTTGAAGAGCTGTGCACGCGCGAAGCGCAGGTATATTTTAAGGTTCTCGGGAGAGGGTATGCCTATAACGAACCTTTCGAGCATGAAGACCTGTTGCCAAATTCCCTCGGCGGCGAGGCCTTCCCAACCCATGCAAGCATGGCGTTGAAGACGTTCGACAAGCAGGCGGGCGAAGCCGTCATTACGTGGAGCCAAACCGCCGACCCCAAGCAGGTTTCACGGATTCTTGAATCCATGATCAAGAAGATGAATGCACGTTTGGGGAAAGGACCCGTGGAGGGAGAGTTTCCCAAAGCAATTTCCATGGAAGACCATGCCGAAATCCTAGTGGATGTGACCACAGGATGGGTCAAGACCCTCAAACATGCGAGGTCTGTGAATTTTGGTACGCGCGCCCAAGTTGATACCACATCGATCATCAGAACGGCAAAATGATCCACAACAAAATAAGGCGCTTCCGGGTTTAGCCTGGGTACAGATAGAGCCCTCCGCAGCGAACGTAGATCGCCGCCTTGAAATGCTCGGTGTGGCGGAAACCACAGGTTTTGCTTTTGATGTTCTGGATCTGGCTGTTGAGCCTCTCGCTTCTCGCGTTGGTGACCGGATGTTGGTCGTGGGTCAGGATGTTGTCGATGTGCTGGCGAATCGTCTTGGCCGCGTTGCGAATCGGCTCCAGCCGGCTGTGTGCCGCTCAGAAATATTACCGCTTTCAGAACTTCCGGCCTGACGCTGGATGGACGGAGTCCCACCGACGGCGCAACGCTTCTTTGATAGCCCACTCCCGCACGACTTTGAGCTCCTGGCACATCAGTGCGGCCAACTCCGCTCCCCGGTGCTTCGGCACATTCTCCCAGCTGTAGCGCCACGAGTACGTACGGCCCTCAAACGTCTCGTCACCCGATGCCATCAGCCTTGGTGCTCCTGCTTGCGCACCGTGACCGACATGCCTCCTGATGTGGAAGCGGTCGAAGACGATCTTCTTGGTCGTGTCAGAGACCTACGCCCGCGTCGCTTGAAGAGAGGGCCCTCCCTGTTCATGGCCGCCGTCTCGATGCGTCGAATCGCTGCGGCGTCAGCTCCGCGTAGTAGCATCGAGAATCTCTGGCATACGACCTTCGGCGATAGGCTCCACCGTGCCCTCGGCCAATCGCAGACCAGCGTCCGGTAGCGATGGCTCTTGGCCGCTGCCTTCTCGTCGACACCAATCCGGCGCACGACCCGCGCCTTCCTGATGCTCGGCCCCTACGTCTAGGCGCGGCCCTGTGACGTCCAAGTTCACGCGGCTCACAGTCCACGGCGACTTCAAACCCCGCACGTATTGAGACAGCGCGATGTCTTGCATGGTCGGTCCCTCCTTGGCCGACCATCCTAGCCGTTCAGCCTAGCCAGGCTAAACCCAGAAGCGCCCTATTTCGCAGCATGTGGCGGAAATCTGGCCCAGCTGGTTTCTTCTATTTATTGCGTTTTGTGGTTCGCCGAACAAGCGTGACAAGACAGACCCGCGTACCAGAGACGACCCAAGGGAAGCACTTGGTTAACTTCCCTCTAATACAAAAGCGGCCAGAGAGCGTGACGCGAAACGCGCGAGACAGGCGAGATGGCATACGAGGATCGAGCTGATCTCTTCACCCGCATTCAGCAAGACGGCTGGTATGATCTCCACAATGCGCGGCCAGCGAGGACTGAACTTATAACGAACGCATATTCATCAGAAATGGACATCGCACGTTTCACGACTACCCTCTCACGCCGGAATCGGCGCGACGAACACGAGTACTTTGAGTTGCTGGCCTGTGTGATTCTTCACACCGTGCTCTTCCCCAGCTGGTG
>JBDTPK010000188.1:0-5785 GCA_039932735.1 Nitrospirota bacterium | reverse complement strand
GAACCTCTAACCGTGCCGCAATATCGGCTTGATAGAATCACGCCATACAAATAATCAATAATTATAGGAGGGGTCCAGATGGTTACAGTCAGCCAACTCATGAAGCGAGACCTCGTGACGGTAGATTCTGGCACCTCGGTCATCGAGGCCGCCAAGTTGATGAACGCCTGCAATGTGGGAAGCGTGTTAGTGTCTCACGATCATCAGATCATCGGCATCGTTACGGAATCGGATGTAGTAAGGAAATTCGTGGGATCCGACAAGGCGTCCTACTTTATCCCCGTCGAAGACATCATGAGCTGCCCAATCATTGGGATCGAAGAGCGCCGCCCGCTCACCGAAGCGGCGGACCTCATGAATAGACACCAGACCCACCACTTAGGCGTCGTCACCAATGGTGGAACGGTGGTGGGCACCCTTTCTGTCCGCGATCTGCTTCGTCCTGTCGCCATCGACGAATTCTAGCCGCCAACTCGCCGTTCCCCTTACCGACTTCCTCCACACCTCATCTCCTCCGCACCAGATTCGGAGGAGATAAGGCCTTCTGCTTGCCGGTCTTGCTCATTGGTTCTGGCTCGATCATTTGATCGAACCGGACCAAACAGATGAGCCAAACAGATCGGGATTGTCTCGGACGTGCTGGTAGTCACATTGCGATACGCCCACAAAGTGTTCCGCAGCCTGTGAAACCGTTCAAGACGATTAGTTCATCCGCCTGTTTTAGAGATTGCTTCCCTCTCCTTTCATCTGCGAGAGTCAATGGTCCCGCAAGGAGGCCGCGATGGCTCGTGTCAACAACTCTCCCTCGAATCCACCAGAGCACCCTGCTGTCAACCAGACTGTACGATCAACAGTCGAGCGTGAAATCAAACTGTCGGTCGATGACCATTTCCGTCTGCCCGACCTCCCCGGCGTCCCGCTTCCACGACGCCTGCTGACTTCAACCTATTACGACACCGCACAGTACGACCTGGCCCACGCGGAGATCACCCTCCGCCGTCGAGTCGGGCGGGGCAAGCAGGCCTGGCAACTGAAACTTCCTCTGATGAAGGACCGACAAGAAGTTGAGTTGGTCGATCGCCACTCTATCCCCCCGGCAATGTTCCGCGATCTGCTCTTTCTCCCTCTCGGACAGAGGGAGCTCATGCTTGTGGCGACCTTGCGAGTCTGGCGGGCTGGTATCCGTGTGCGTATGGACCACGCCCCTGTCGCAGATGTCACAATCGACCACGTGTCGGTCATGCAGGATGGAGCAGTGACCCAGCGCTTTCGAGAGCTTGAAATCGAACAGATCAATGGAAAGGACAGCGCACTGCCGGATCTTGAAAGGAAGCTTCGTCGAGCGGGAGCCGACGATCATGACGGACGCCCCAAGCTCTTTCGCGCGTTGTCGTTGGCGGCTTCTGCTCCCACGCCACCGCCGGCTTCGGATGCGCCTGCCTTGGCTCATGTGAGGTGGGCTCTCGGACGTCATGTCCGATCGCTGCTGGCGCATGATCCAGGCGCCAGGCTCGGAAGCGAACCAGAAAGTCTGCACCAAATGCGCGTGGCCACGAGACAGTTGCGCGCCATCCTACGTACTGCCAGGCCCCTGCTGATTCCTGAGTGGGTCGATTCATTACGTGATGAGTTGCGCTGGCTCGGCCGACTATTGGGACCGGCCCGTGATCTCGACGTGCAACTGGCCTACTTCCGTGAGGAATCTGCCTCGCTGGACACGCGAGACCGCCGGCCCCTGACATCGTTCATCGCCCATCTGGAATCCCGGCGGAACACTGAACAGGGAGTCCTCCTGAACGAGCTGAAGAGCGCACGATATGTCGACCTCATCAGACGACTCCGGGAGGCGCCGCACGATCCGACCGCCGTCGAATCGACCATGACATTGCACGATCTCGCCAAGCAGGAATTCACCAAGTTGCGACGGGCGATAGGCCAGGCTGGTCACACACCCAACAATGCCACGATCCACGACACCAGGATCAAGACCAAACGCGCCCGCTATGCCGCCGAACTCGCGGAACTGACGGTCGGTAAGCCGGCCACACGCTTCATCAGGAAAGCCCGAGTCGTGCAGGATGTCTTAGGCATGCACCAAGACGCCATTCAAGCTGAAGCACATATCCGGGCGTTCCTCACGCACTCGACCAGCACAAGAGCCGCCTTTGTCGCAGGACGCATGGTCGAACGCCAGCGTCAACGTCGGAAGAAGGCCAGGAAAAAGATGCCGCGGCTCTTGAGAAGTCTCTTAAAGCGAGGCAAGAAGGCTTGGGGGTAACGATCCCCGCTGTCTTCTATGGGGCAAGGCAGAGCGCTACTTCACTACAGTGGATTTCATTAAACTGTCTGCCTGTGGAGGAGAGAACCCCTGATATCCACGGTGGCGCTCGGTGAGTTCCAATACGGAAAATGGCTGACCGTCCACCATTTCCGGCGCGGTGAAGATTTGGCGGAGCTGGCCACCGCGGGTGCCAACGATCTGGCCGGTAAAGATCACCCCTTGTGTCTTCAATCGGTCAATCGCCTGTTCGATGTCGCCTACACGCACTGCCACATGATGGAATGCCTGGTCGCCGAAGGTCTTAACCCAACCAGGGATGATGCTCGTGCGGCCCCGACCGTCGGAATAGGCTTGATCCACGAAAAGCGCCGGGTACCCGACCTTCCGGTAGACCTTCGCGTACCAGTCTTCATACTCGATCGTTTCGCTGTACCCATACCCGAGCTTTGTGAACTCCCCCGCGCGCCGGTCGATGTCCAAGGTCCGCAGCGTCAGATGGTCTGCCACCGGGTAGAAGCCGACCCCTGCCTGGTCCAGCGAGTCCCGCAGCATGTTGGCCGCCCGATTGCGCGACACATAGTTGTCGATCATTTTGGTAATCAATGCATCCAACTCAACGCCTGGTTCCATAGTCCACGCTCCTTGCTGATCAGACACGAACACTATGAGCCAAATTGAATCCCTTGGGCCAACGGTAAATCAGGGCCCCAGTTGACCGTGCTCGTCTGCCGCCGCATATAGGTTTTCCAGGCATCAGAGCCGGCTTCGCGCCCTCCACCGGTTTCCTTTTCGCCTCCAAACGCGCCGCCTATTTCTGCGCCTGACGTCCCGATGTTCACATTGGCGATCCCGCAGTCGCTACCGGCAGTGGACGTGAACCGCTCACTGCTCCGCACGTCGGACGTAAAGATCGCAGACGACAATCCCTGGGGCACCTCATTCTGTAACGCAATGGCGTCGTCCAGGTCCTTGAAGGTCATCACATAGAGAATCGGCGCAAAGGTTTCGCGCTGGACAACGGGCCAATGGTTCTCCGCCTTCACGATGGTCGGCTCCACGAAATAGCCCGGCTGACTCAGCCCCTGCCCTCCATAGAGCACGGTCCCTCCCGCTTGCTTCACCTCTTCGATCGCCCTCCGGTAGGCCTCGACCGCAGCTTGATCGATCAGCGGACCCATAAGCACGCCCGATTCCAATGGATTGCCGATGCGTATCTGTTTGTATGCCGGAATCAGCTTCGCGACCACTTCGTCGTACCGGGACTCGTGGACGAACAGACGTCTGGTTGTGGTGCACCGTTGACCGGCGGTGCCGACCGCACCGAACAGGATGGCGCGAATGGCCAAGGAGAGATCCGCCGTCTGATCCAAGATAATCGCGTTGTTCCCGCTCAGTTCCAACAGCGTACGCCCCAGCCGTTGCGCGACAGTCGAGGCCACTGCTCGACCGACCGGAACCGACCCCGTGAACGAGATCAACGGCAATCGTCGATCCTGAACCAATGTCTCCGCGATCGCCCTCTCACCCGTCACGATCAGTGAGAAAATCCCTCGATATCCCTGTTGCTCCATCACGCGGTTGCAAATGTGCTGCACCGCAATCGCGCAGAGCGGCGCTTTTGGCGAGGGCTTCCACAACACCGTATCTCCAGCAATGGCGGCCAGAAACGCGTTCCAGGCCCAGACGGCAACGGGAAAATTAAAGGCGGTAATGACGCCGACCGGTCCAAGCGGATGCCATTGCTCCGACATTCGATGCTGCGCCCGCTCGGAATGCATGGTTGTGCCATACAGCATGCGCGACTGACCCACGGCAAAGTCTGCCATATCGATCATTTCCTGAACTTCACCGTCACCCTCAGCTTTGATCTTGCCCACTTCGAGAGACACCAGCGAGCCGAGCAGGTCCTTGTGCTCACGCAACGATGCGCCGAGCAGCCGGACGAACTCTCCCCGCTTGGGAGCCGGGACGAGACGCCATTGTTGAAACGCCGCCATGGACTCTTGCACGATGTGCTCATAGTCATCGCCTGAACAGGCGCGAATCTGCGCAATCGTATCGCCGGTCGCAGGATTCACGGACTCCAACAACGAGGTGTGCTTGCCGGAGGCCCACCAATGGGCCCCGGTGCTGCCGCCGACATTGACGCCACTCAAGCCCAAGCCCTTGAGGATTTCCGCGGTGGATATCACGTGTAACAGGCTCCAAACCGATTCTTGAGCACGTCTTGCAACGGAAACGATTCCTGGGTCACGAATCCCCTGTACTGTGCCGGCGACGCCAACACGAGATCGGCGACGGCACAGAGGCTCGACGCGGTCGTCACTTGAATCGCGGACCAGAGTTTCCCTTTAATGCATTGGGGATAGATCTTCTTTACATAGTTTTCCTCAAACAAGGCACCCGCCCTCATCCCCATCACAGAGGCATAGATCAGCACGACATCTTGCAGTGTCTGGGGAATTGCCCGTTCGAGAATTCGTTTGAGCGTTTCGCGATCTTCGTTCAGTTTGAGATCTTTCATCAAGAGATGAATTTTTTCGCAATGCCCCGGATACCGCAGCGTCTTGTAATTCATGGTCTGGACTTTTCCCGCATAGGTATCCGCTAGCGTTCCCAATCCTCCTGAAGTGTTGAACGCTTCGTACAGGAGTCCATCCAGCTCGATCGTCTCATACCCTTCGAGGGGCAGGAGGGGCACCTTCTCCCCCCCTTCAATTCCGTAACAGATGTTGCCGTACTCGTTGATCAGCCCATCGGTGGACCAGGTCAGTGAATACTTGAGGGCGTTACTCGGATGAACCGGCAAGGCGCCGACCCGCATCTTGACGGTATCCACCGTATCGAAATGGGTGATCAAGTCGTGCGCCGCAATGCTGATGAAGCCGGGGGCAAGGCCGCATTGCGGCACAAAGGCTTGCTGCGAGTCGATGCTCAGGACCTTGACCTGATTGGTGACCTCGACGTCCTCCGTAAGGTCGAAGTAGTGGAGCCGGTGTTCCCTGGCCAATCCGGCGACAACCGGGTTGCAGAAATAGGGAAGGCTCGACAGGACCGCGTCGAATCGATGCGCCGTCAGGGATGCGCTGATGGAGTCGGGATGTCGGGCATCGAGGTGCAGGGGCGTCACTCGCGAGAGACCGAGGTCCTCAACAAACCGTTTGGAGGCGTCGAGGCTGACGTCGCCGAGGCTGACCTCATAGTCGCCGCTTTCCGACAAGAGACAGGCAGCCAGTGATCCAATCTTTCCGGCACCAAGGACCAGCACACGATGCATGGGAGGCCTCACATGCTACCCAGTATACTCCCGCCCAAGGTACCAATGAAGAACATCTTGTTTTCGACACCGTGGGTTTTGGATTCACTCGCGCGGAACGGCGGCACATAGCCCCCTCTGGAGTATGTGCATCAGCATCGACAATTGGGATCAAGGCCCAGGCACATCGGGAATAGTCTGGATATTCCGGTAACGGGAGAGGAGTGGCAGCGCTACACTTTTAGATG
>JBDTPK010000187.1:0-5803 GCA_039932735.1 Nitrospirota bacterium | reverse complement strand
TAGGCATGCTCATAGGGGACAGAGAGAACGATCGCCTCGGTCTCTATCTGGCAGTCGGTTCCGGTCAAGCAGAGCAATAGGGCAAAGGCGCAGGCAAGTAACTGTGTCTGGAGCTGGCGAAGTCGAAGCGTCGGCATGAGCGGCAGCTTCTCCGGAGAAGATCGGCGAAAGACCTAATCACAGAGTCAAGGTCGTGATGAGGCAAGGAAAAGATTCGCGTTTAGCCGTGGAGCGTGCGAGTGAAGCTAGGGTGGAAGGTCGAGTGTGGAACATAGAGATATCTGCGTTTCGGAGGGCCGAGCAAGCAGTCGATCGCTGTGCGCGAAGGAGTCGAAGGCTTCTCCACGCACAGCATTCATTTCTCTTCTCTTTATGGCTTCCGGGTATAGACGATCTCCATGACTTTCATTTCCTTGCCGCCGCCGTGATTTCCCCACATGTCAAACGTTTGAGTGTTGCTATCGACGATCTTCCACACCGCGCGATGCGTCATGTGCCCTCCGCCCGGCTCAGCATGCTGCCCTTTGAGCGTGATGGTCTTGCCGTCGGCGCTTCCCGTGCCTTCCATCATGAACGGGCCGGTGCCCATGGTATCGAGCCAGATCGACACATACTTCTTGCGAAGGTTGTCGTATCCAGTGATCCCCATTCCGGTGTACGGCTGTCCCATCATCTCGCCGGTGAAGTCCTGCTGGAGAAAGCGCCCATCCAGCAACATCTTCATTTCAACAGAGCCGTCTGCTTCTGTGGGGGGCTTGCCTGGTTCCATCCATTCTTTGGTTTTGGTGGTCCAGCTGCCGGCCAGGCTAGCTAGCTGCTTGTGCCGCTCGCCGGGGGTCGCCAGTTTCTTCCATGCCTCCATCATTGCTTGAGGGTCCATCTGCTTGTCGTGCTTTTTCTCCTTGGCCAAGACAGGAGATGCGATAAGAGCCAGTACAAGGCAGGTGAGGGGAACAAATGTGAAACGCATAAGGGTCTCCTGTATGTGATGGTGATCGGTTGATGGTTACGTTAACATCATGATGTTCCTGCAAGCATGTCAAATCAAGACAGGCTCCACGACCGCCGCTGTACCTACTTGTTCTTGTCTATCTGCGCCCGCAGACGCTCCTCTTGTTCCCTGAGCTCAGGCGTGAACTCGGCGCCGAAGTCTTCTGCCTCGAACAGTTGGCGAATCTCGATTTCTGGTTCCTCCCCAGGCATTGGATTTGGGCAACGTTTGACCCACTCGATCGCTTCGTCCTTGGTATTGCACTGCCACAACCAGAAACCAGCGACGAGCTCCTTCGTCTCTGCGAAGGGCCCATCGATCACGATTCGTTTGCTTCCAGAGAACTTGACGCGTACGCCTTTCGAGCTTGGCTGGAGTCCTTCGCCCGCGAGCATCACGCCGGCTGTTACCAGCTCTTCGTTGAACTTGCCCATCTCGGTGAGCAGTTCTTTACTCGGCATCACGCCCGCTTCCGAGTCTTTGGTGGCTTTGACAATGACCATGAATCGCATGATGAGATCTCCTTCTCTTCTCTCGTTCCGGGTCAGCGTATGAGTGGTTTCACCGCTCCTGATAGGCTTTCTGGACACGTTGAAGGTCGGGTTTGGTCATTTGCAGAATCGCGGCCATGACTCGATTTGATTTATCGGCGTCCTTGTCGCGCAACATCTCGTCCCATGCAGGCACCACGATTTGCCACGACAGACCATACTTGTCTTTGAGCCAGCCGCAGGGCCCTACTTCTCCACCTTCGGAGAGCTTGCTCCACATCTCATCGATTTCTTGTTGCGACTGGCACTTCACCATGAACGAGATTGCCTCAGTAAACTTGAAGAGCGGTCCTCCGTTGAGAGCCACGAACTCCTGCCCCTCGATCTCAAACGCTACGGTCATGACCGAGCCCTTCGGCCTTCCTGAGACCTTCGAGCCGGCTTCTCCGTAACGAGTGATATGCCCGAGCTTTGAATTCTTGAAGATCGACACATACAACGTCGCCGCCTCTTCGGCCTTGTCGTCGAACCATAAACAGGGGGTGATCTTTTGCATAGCTTTTTGCTCCCTTCATTGTGCCCGTCTCTATCTCTTAGTCGAACGAGACGGAACGAAATCGACAGCGAGACTAGCCGCCGGCCATGGCGCCCACAATCAGAAGCGGCTCGGCCCCTGTTGCAACCGCATCGGGCAACGGGGTGTCTGGCGACTCGTGAGACAAATCCTGCTCGCAGGCGAAGAACCTCACGAATGCTCGCCGCTTGAGTGTGCCGTGATCCCGGATCGTTCCTCGCAACATCGGATAGCGAGTTTCGAGGGCGTCGAGCACCGAACGCTGCGTCACCGGACCGGTGACGTCCACCATCACCTCTCCATCGACCCGCGCGAGTGTCCGTAAATGGGCTGGCAGCACGATTCGAATCATGGGAGTGTCTGAGCCTCCACAGACAATACTGGTGGGAGATCTCGGACGATGGGCATCCAATTGTCCCCAGCGTCAGCCGAGGCATAGACCTGCCCGCCGGTCGTGCCGAAATAGATACCGCAGGGATCAAGCTGATCGACGGCCATTGCGTCGCGAAGAATATTGACGTAACAATCCTGTTGCGGCAGCCCCTTCGTCAACGGCTCCCATTCGTTCCCACCGGTCCGGCTACGGTACACGCGCAGTTTTCCGTCCGGTGGGTAATGCTCGGAATCGCTCTTGATGGGGACCACATATGCAGTGTTTGGTTCGTGAGCATGCACGGCGATTGGAAATCCAAAATCGCTCGGCAAGTTCCCGCTGATTTCGTGCCATGACTCACCTGCGTCGTCGCTCCGCATCACATCCCAATGCTTTTGCATGAACAAGGTGTTCGGCTTGGAGGGATGCATCGTGATCCGATGCACGCAATGGCCGACCTCCGCATCCGGATCAGGTAGCTCGTATTTCGACACCAAGCCTTTCGTGATCGGCTGCCATGAGGCTCCCCCATTGTCGCTTCGGAAGGACCCCGCCGCCGAAATTGCCACAAAGATCCGCTCAGGGTGAGCTGCATCAAGCAGGATCGTGTGCAGGCACATCCCGCCAGCGCCTGGCTGCCAGAGCTGTCCTTTCGCGCTCCGTAGTCCTGCCAGTTCCTTCCAAGTTTTTCCTCCGTCTGCCGATTTGAACAGCGCCGCGTCCTCCGCACCGGCATAGACCGTGTCCGGATCGGTCAGCGACGGTTCGAGATGCCACACTCGTTTGAATTCCCAAGGACGTTGCGTGCCGTCATAATGCTGGTGCGTCGTGAGTGGCTTGCCCGTTTCAGCCGACTCATCGTAGAGGAACATGTTGCTCTCACCCTTCGGCATGCCATCTGGACTCATGAGATCTTCTGGTTTGGTCCCGGGTGGGGTCCATGTTTTCCCGCCATCATCCGAACGCTGGATGACTTGTCCGAACCAACTACTGGTTTGCGACGCGTAGATTCGATTCGGATCGGCAGGCGATCCCTTGAGATGGTACAGTTCCCATCCCCCAAAATGAGGACCGTTCACACTCCACCGTTTCCGCTTGCCGTCCGACGTCAAGATGAACGCGCCCTTCTTGGTTCCGACGAGTACTCGAATGGTGCTCATGGCCGACTCCTCCCTCTTGTTGGTCTTGCCTCGGACGTCAGATTACTCATTCGGCAGTCCGGTAATCTCGATCAATGGCCGCACCTCGACGGTCCCGATCCTCGCCCCTGGAACCTTCGTGGCATTGCTGATGGCCTCGCTAAGATCTCTCGCATTGATTAGGAAGTACCCCGCAATCTGCTCGCGGGTCTCGATGAAGGGGCCGTCGGTCACGAGCGGTTTGCCTTCACGCACCCGCACCATGACCGCTGTCGCCGCCGGCTGCAGCGGCGAGGCGCTCAGATATTGCCCAGCGGCATGGAGCTGGTGCGTCAGCTCAATGGATTCGGCGAGCATCTGTTGGCGCTTCTCCCTCTCGAACTTGTGGAAGGCCTCTTCGTCATGATGCACAATCAGTACGAATTTCATCGCGTGACTCCCGGGATGATCGCGATCGAGTGTTGGTTACGCGCAGCCAAGTTCTTTCATCGGGCGGACCTCCACGCTGCCGTACCGAGCGGCTGGAAAATGTGCGGCTACGCGGATCGCGTCGTTCAGATCCCGTACGTCGATCATCAGGAAGCCGCCCAGTTGCTCTTTGGTTTCAGCGAAGGGCCCATCGGTTGTCGATGTCTTACCCTCACGGACTCGCACCGTTGTGGCCGTCTCTACTGGGTGGAGTGGCGAGGCCGCAAGGAGTTGCCCGAGCTTCTTCAACTCTTCGCAATACGCCATTGATTCGTTGGAGAGGGCGACCCGCTCGTTTTGCGGCAGAGCATGAAGTGTCTTTTCTTCGACGTAGACCAAACAAAGATATTTCATCGTATGCTCCTTCATGAATGAGCGATGGAATGCGTCTTTGTCACCTTGCGCGCTCGTTCATCTCCCAAAGCGCAAAGACGTTCTGCTCCGTGTCTTCGCACATCGCGAAGTAGCCCATGTGCGGCACCGCTGTCTTCAGCTTGCAGACCGTTCCGCCAAGTTTTTGGACCTTCGCCACAGCCTTGTCAACCGATGGGACGGCCACGTAGACCGTGATGGAGTGCCCAGGATGCATGCGAGGCAGGAGCCCGCCATCCGGGGTGGCATCCTTTCCACCTGTATCGATATGCCAGTAGTCGGCGACGGCCGCGGACAGCTTCGCGAACTTCCAGCCGAATAACGAGCGATAGAACTTCTTGGCCCGTCCAAGGTCGTCGGCTGGAACGTCGAACCAGCAGACGCTGGCCGCCGGCCGGGATGGCTTGACCTTCCGATTCTGCACACGTTTTGCCATAGCATCCTCCTATTTATCGGGAAGTCTTGTTGACATAAAATAGTCGTTGGGAGCGATGAAAATCGACATCGACTGGTCTCTCCCAAGTTGAGCAATTGACAAGTTCATGTAAGCGAGTGATATTCCTAGCAGAGTGGCGTTTCTTTGAGAAAGGGAGCTGCCATGAATAGGCCACTTGGGCTGCGGTATCTGGCGAAGCCCACCCCATAGCCGAGCGGCAACCCAGGGAAGGAGGATCGCGTGACGCTATCGTATGAAGATCAAGAGGCGCTGCAGTATGCGAAGGCGCTCCTTGAGAATCCTAGTCTCGCAACGAAGATCACGGGATTGATCGGCATGCCGATTGAAATGGGGCTCAAGCGACTTCCGGGGAGATGGACACAGGTCGTCAACGAGGCGACGAGGAAATCGCTGGAGACGGCACTACAGGCCGCGCTGCTGACGCTTGACGATAAACCGAAGCTACCCTCCAGGGAGTTTTTGCACAAGCTTGCCGTCGCGGCGACCGGCGCGGGAGGAGGCGCCTTTGGCTTGCTCGGTCTCCCGGTCGAACTGCCCGTATCCACCGCCATCATGCTGCGCTCCATTGCCGATATCGCGCGCAGTGAGGGTGAACGCCTCCAGACGCCAGACGCCAAACTGGCCTGCCTTGAGGTCTTCGCGCTTGGCGGGCGTAGCAAGGACGACGACGCGAGTGAATCCGGCTACTTCTTGATACGTGGGGCTCTGGCGAAGTCGGTCTCAGATGCCGCCGGGTATCTCACCCAGAGAGGTCTCGTAGAGGAGGGCGCACCAGCGATCGTCAGGCTTATCACGCAATTGGCTACGCGCTTTGGCGTGAACGTTTCCGAGAAGGTCGCCGCGCAAGCCGTCCCAGTGATCGGCGCTGCCGGAGGCGTGGTGATCAACGTCCTCTTTATAGACCATTTCCAGGAGATGGCACGGGGTCACTTCATTGT
>JBDTPK010000186.1:0-5805 GCA_039932735.1 Nitrospirota bacterium | reverse complement strand
CCCGTGTTACTGCCTTGAAAGGGCAATGTCCTAGGCCAGGCTAGACGATGGGGACAAAACAGAGCTTACAAAAAGTCCAGCATCCTTACCATATTTCAGACTCATGTGTCACTAGAGGGCGCTGTCAGACATCACAACATCCGGTCGCGTTTCTTCTTCGACTTCGATAGGATAAAATGCCTCAACCGTATTCGGTCATCATCAACTGGTAAGGACCAAGGAGCAACGACACATGACACGGTCTCAGGTCGCATCGTACAGATCACTGCTGTTCGTTACCTGCTGCCTGATTGGAGTCGGGTGTGCCCACGATACCTACCAAGAACGGGCGAACTTGATAAAGAACCATTCCGATGCGTTCTATGAAAGCCTGAAAGCCAATCGAGTGGAATCTGCGATCCGGGACAATGAGCAGATAGAAGCGATGGCGAGCCAAATGGGAGACACCGTCAGAAAACGGGCCGGACAACAAGGCACCACAGCCGTTGAACGAGAGTTCTCCTTAATGACCACGGCCAACGAAGCTGCAGCCACAAACTGGCTCGCGTTGGGCCAATACTTCACCATCAAGCGTCAATACCCCCAGGCCCGCGCGACCTATCGACGCGTGATCGACACCTATACGAATCCCACAGACAGGGCATACCGAGAACAGGCCCTGCGCGCATTGAGAGACTTGGACATACTGAGTCCTCCCACCACCACAATGACAAATCCGTGAATGGAGGCAGCCTCCTGCGCCAGCCCTCTCGAATACTTCTGAGTGGACTCCTGCTGCTCAGCTGGGGGTGCGTCCACCGAATTCACGTCACCCCTGCTCCTCCAGCTATTTCGCCTACCGTCATCGCGCAATCGCTACAAGTCATTGTGCCATTTCTCGCAGTGGAAGGAGCCGATCACAGGCCTGGCATCGCCTTGTTTGACTGGCCGTCCCAGGACCTTGGGTCTGCTGCGATCCACTATATTCGATCGCGCCAGTCATTTGCTTCGGTAAGCGACACACCGGCTGACCTTACCCTGACCGTCAAAGCCTGGCTCACACTGCGATCCACCGAACACTACCGTTACAGTCTGCGCCTGGAATCAGTGCTAGCCGCTTCGGAGAAACGGCCGATCAAGTCCTACCTGGTACAAAAGGAAGCCGTTGGATCAAGCGTTCGGTGGGTCACGGCTTCGGATCAAACCCCCATTGCAGAAACGGTCCAAGCCGCACTCGACGACCTACTCTCGCAGATCGAAGCCGATCACCTCTTATATGTAGATCGAAATGAACCGCGCTGAGGGAGAGAGGGATCTACCAGGATGCAGAAAAAATTCGGCAGAGTTCTTGGCTACGAGAAGAACACCCCTTAGGATGTTCTCAGAAAGGCTGTCCAGCGACCCGTGAATCGTCCACCGTGAAACACCTTGGATGAAGTGCCGTAGGCAGTCCTATGTTTCGCCTGTCACGGTTCTTACGAACGAGGCGAGCAAGAATCTGGCGGGATTTTCAACATCCTACGAGTAAGTTCAAAACCGTCGGTGGAGAAGGCGCATCACTAGACATCCGGCGGCCATGCCCACCGCGAACATCACACCAACCATCCAACCGGAAGAGAAGCCCATTCCTCTCGATTCGCGACGTCGAAGTTCCCGACCCAGATTCGGCATATGGGATTCCGGCCCGAGCCACTCATCCTCTGATGAGCGGATTGAGCCTTTCTTGAAGAGAATGGCGGTCCTTCTTCCATTCATAATTCCACTACTTCACTGCAAGTCCACCGATTCCAATCTCACCTCCAAAACCGGAACTATTGGGCTTAGGCGGTATCAGAACCAGTGTAGCTTCCCCAGGCCTGATTGACTTGTGCGGTCGAAGCCGGTTCATACGCATGGCAATCGAGACGTAGCGAACGATCACCGAGCGGAATGTTCAGAGCGTCACAATGATGCGGCTCATCGGCATTGTGGTGTTGATTGAGACGAAAACTGCGACAGGACACACACATCCTCGCGACAGAAATCTCCCCTTGGTCTTGGAGACTATGAATCACCTTCACCAGGGAGCTGAGAAGTGCGACCTGCTCAGACTCCGAGAGTGTCTCCGCTGCAGTCGCCAGCCGATCAGGCATTCGGGAAGAGGGTGTACAGGACCGATTTCCTTTGACCGTCAACTGCGCCATCACAACACGTCCATCACTCATGTCGCGACGCCGTCGAACCAACTGCTTCCGTTCAAGCGTGGCAATAACTTCTGACGCAGTCGGAAGTCTGACGACCAACTCGTTTGCCACCGTAGACACGGTCGCGCGTTGCCCGGGTTTGGACCGAAGAAGCGTGAGGACCTGCCGTTGTAGCGGCCCAAGACCTGCTCGACCTTCTCGTCGCCATGTCCGGCTTTTCATCGCAAGCCCAATCTTTTCCAGGCCAGCCGCCAACTGAGTCGTCAACGCAGCCGCATCCTGTAACTCCAACGACTTCTTCCCGCTCCTGAGTACGCGTGATTTCGCCATAAAATCCCCTCCTTAAATACCAGTATTCGACCAGTGTAGTGCGCACGCTGTCCCCACGTCAAGATTCCGAATAGCACTTTGAGCGGTACCCACCATACGTGGTACAGAGGGAGAAAATGATCAGAAAATTCCGACTGTCCCACAAGATGGAATCACAGATCGAAGGATACCACCTGTATTCCGGATACGTACGGGAACACCTCAGCAAGGATTCGCAGCCAACAGCACCGGATTAGGCTGGCCTGCAGCTCTGGCGAGCCACCATTCGGTGCCGAAGGCCACAGCAGCTGTGATCGGTTTGGTCACCTTAGGGCCAAATGGCCAAACAGCGTATCGAGCGGTTACGAGCGTAGGGAATAGACGCGTAGCGACCGTGAGAGCCGCTGCTTCAACGGTGACTGGCAGGCGGGCAACACGTTCAGCTTCATACCTCAGAATGTCTCTGCCAGCACCGCTTGGATCAGCCATTCCATTTCCTCATACCCGCCCTCACCAACCCGCACATGGCGAATCATACCTGTTTGTCGATGAGATACCTCGCAGGCTGGTAACGATTGCCATAGCGATTCCAGGTCGAGAAGTCGTTGTCGATGGGGATGGGGAAGCGGATGTCATGTTCTTGAATATACTGTTTCACCTTCACAAAATCGGGTTTATACGAAAACTCTGGTGAATGCCCGCTGATAATCACCAACCCCTTGTCCGCATACTTCTGATGCCATTCTTTCACGTAGGGCTCGACATTTCGGCAGTTGTAGCAGCCAAAGGTCAAAAACTCGAGCATCAGCACCTTACCCTTCAGGTCAGACAGATATAAGGGCGCGCTGTTCAGCCAGATCTCGTTCGTCATGTCTGGCGCCTCCATGCCGACTCCCGAATTGACGACCACCCAGGTCAGGAGCATACCTGCCATGATTACACTCAAGTCGATCGTGATGCGTTCTAACATGAGACCTCCCTCTCGTCCGTTACGGAAACCATCGCAATTCGAATCTGCGTCGCAATCACAATTGCCGACGTCGGGTACTTCGTGAGGTCCATCACGATCATGTAGAACAGGTTCGACAGGACTGCAACGGCCACGCATGGCGACCGTAACCCAACGATATGTTACCGACCACGGGAGGCATATCTACGCGTAGAACTCCACTATATATGCCCACGTACCACTCATACCATTGATCATCCTCCCCATACCCGTCCTTCCCGCCAGCAATGCCGGACAGTGTCTCGACCAATTCGATCTTGGTCACATACTTGGCATGTTTGTACCCGAGTTGGCGTTCAAAGCAGAGTCGAAGAGGTCCATCACGATCATGTAGAACAGGTTCGACAGGACTGCAATGGCCACGCATGGCGACCGTAACCCAACGATATGTTACCGACCACGGGAGGCATATCTACGCGTAGAACTCCACTATATATGCCCACGTACCACTCATACCATTGATCATCCTCCCCATACCCGTCCTTCCCGCCAGCAATGCCGGACAGTGTCTCGACCAATTCGATCTTGGTCACATACTTGGCATGTTTGTACCCGAGTTGGCGTTCAAAGCAGAGTCGAAGAGGTCCATCACGATCATGTAGAACAGGTTCGACAGGACTGCAATGGCCACGCATGGCGACCGTAACCCAACGATATGTTACTGACCACGGGAGGCATATCTACGCGCAGAACCGCACTATATGCCCACGTACCACTCATACCCTTGATCATCCTCCCCATACCCGCCCTTCCCACCAGCAATGCCGGACAGTGTCTCGACCAATTCGATCTTGGTCACATACTTGGCGTGTTTGTACCCGAGTTGGCGTTCAAAGCAGAGTCGAATCGGCGCCCCATGGGGAATATCCAGCGGCGCACCATTCAACTCCTACGCCATGATCGTTGGGGGGGGTGATAGCAGTCGGCCAGCGCCATGCTCTCGTAGTACGGCACTCCGTCTTCGTCCACATCGGCGCAATGGAAGATCGCAAGCTAGGCATTCGACAACGGCTGAACCTGACGTATCAGATCGCCGAGCGGGACGCCGGTCTATTTGCCGATGGCGCTCCAGCCCTCAACACAATCACGCCGCTTGATTTGTGTCCGCGACGGGAATTCTTTCAGCGCCGCGAGCGACCAACTCATTGGGGTCTTCACCAAGCCGCCGACCTCGACCGTCCACTCGGAAAAATTCTTCGCTACATGCTTGGCATACGCTTCCCTGCCCGGATCGATATTGCCGTTCGCCGGAAACACCTTCAAGATGTCGGCTTCTCCATCTTCCTTGGCAAGAGCATTCGCAGGCGTGATGGCCCGTTGGACTCGGTCCGTCAGTTTCTCCGTCTGGCTCAATATCGAAGGGAACCAGCTGCTCTGCGACAAATTATCGCAGCCGGCGAGAGCCACGAGACTTGCAGCTCCCAAGGTCCCCTTCAGAAACGGTCGACGTTCCATCGCGCGTTCATGTGGAACCATTCTGCCTCATCAATGGGTCAATGCGATGCCAAAGCAAATACCAGATACCTTTGCCGCAGGAGCTGCTCAGCAAGGCCGCAGCGAGTGTAGACCCGGAGGCGTACTCACTGGGGTACGTTGAGGGCCTGATCGACGCGGGAACGACGCTGGCAGCTTCTTTCCCTCATGTTTGATGACAAACCACCCTGTCACCATCGAGCGGATGTTGTTGAAGAACCCTGTCAGGATCACTTCCACCACATGAACCACAATAAATCCGACGAAGGTAAAACAGGCGATACAGTGAATAGTCCGCGCCGCCTGCCGCCCGCCAAAGATCGTGAGCAGCCAGGGAAACGGCGTGTCGATCGTCGACGACATCGTGAGGCCCGTCAGCACGATCAACGGCACCACCACAAAGAAAATCACAACATAGGCGAGTCCTGCATCACATTGTACCGCTTGGCCTCCTCACCTTTGGGATGCCGGAGAATCAAGTGATCTTTGACGACCTTGCCCATGCCACGCAGATCCTTGCCGGTTGGAGCCAAATCGCGCCTGGCATACCGGCTGATCAGCGCATAGGTTGTGAAGAACAAACCATTGGCGACGAGGAGCCAGGCGAAGAACAGATGCCACTGCCGCCCCATTGCCAGGCCTCTGGCGCTCGGAATCGTCGCCCACGCAGGGAAGACGCGGCGCTTGTCATCCGAATAGGCAAGTACTCCTGTGGTATCAAACTGATGGCCAAGAATCGTCGTGATGCCCCGCCCCTCGCCGCTCTCGGCCTTCATGGGACGAATCGAGAGGAACGGGTGCTCCCGATCGGAGCAGTCGTCCCAATAGAGGGCCGGATGGGCATTGAAAATT
>JBDTPK010000185.1:0-5849 GCA_039932735.1 Nitrospirota bacterium | reverse complement strand
CACCGTGGATTCACGGCGCTCCGTTCAGGCTCATGTGTCATTGGACAAGACTAGGTCTGGCAACAATATCAAGGGGTGGCTTACAATCCATGGCTCTGTTCTTCGTGCGCTGGCCTACGGGGTACGGCAGCCACGACACGACCAAACAACAAACCTGGCAAGGTCTAGAGGCTTCTTTTCCTAACAATACATCGTCTCGCCCTTTCTCCAACACAAAGGGGGAGACCACTCCCCTATCTGCTGGCCCATTCGCATAGTAGGCGGTCTGCAACGGTGTCACCTGCCGGAATGACCATCACCCCCAAGCAGGAGCTACGCTTCATTGCTTGTCGGCCAGAGCGATTGTCGAAGAGTGGCACGGTTGCTCACCGCCACACCACCCGGGCCAGCCCACCAATCAGATTCACTTGATTTCGTGCGCGTAAGAAGGAGCACGAGCTGGCGCGGATCGATAGACCGCGCCAGATGGGGGCTCGGGGGCCGAAGGCCCCCGCTTCACTTGATCTATATGGTCAGAGTAGCACGACGACATTGCCACTGACTCCCTTAGTGTTAGGGCTATTTATCCTTGATAGTCAACAACCCTACTAGGGATTACGGGGCTACGTCGGCCAATATAGCACGCCGATCATGCACCGTGAGTATGCTTGACAAATCATTCACGGTGGAAAAGAATGACTCGCCCATCTGTAATCTGTGTGGGCCTACCATTCCGGTCTTCATGCGCAAGTTGGTCAACGGGGGATAATGAACATCTTTGAGAAATATCCCAGGAGCAAATTCCTCAATGAACT
Organism: Nitrospirota bacterium; assembly: GCA_039932735.1. Taxonomy (GTDB): domain Bacteria; phylum Nitrospirota; class Nitrospiria; order Nitrospirales; family Nitrospiraceae; genus Palsa-1315. Next base: position 5,055 of record JBDTPK010000185.1, on the reverse strand, counting down.
CCCCGATGATTCAGACTTCTTTCGTCCACGGGAACGGATCGTTGACCTTTTCTCATTCTTTGACGGCCTTGAAGACCCCAATTTCGAGAAAGAACTGGACCAAGATCCACATGCTGCATTATGGGAAATGATGGTGGCAAAAATTCTAAAGTCCGAAGGGTATCAACCGACGAGAAGCACCGACGGAGGACCAGATTTCGTCGTTGAAAAAGACGGCAAGAGGATTTTCATAGAGGCCACATGTCGCGGTCCTGGATATGAAGGCCATCCTGATAAGGTCCAACCAATACGATATGGAACTGGCATAGCTCAGGCTATTCCTGAAGCACAGATTGTCATGCGTATCTCTGGTGCGCTGGAAAATAAGAAAGAGAAATATGATCAATACCTTAAAGATGGAAAAGTATCCGAGGGCGACATTTGTATAATTGCTATTTGCTCATCGAGAATTGATCGCGCCGCGGGATTATGGCCGCCAGCAATTATGAGAGCAACGCACGGCTTAGGAAACCCGTATGTGCTCTTTGGCCGAAGTGAAGGGTTTGTTGAAGAAGGTGTCGAGTCACGTGAGAGCATCACGAATTCGAAAGGCGAGGAAAAGGATACGATGTTTTTTCTATCCATGGACAATAGTCTAATCTCGGCGGTGCTGTATTCGGAATGTTCCTTTTTCTCTCTTGGTGCCGATTTCTTTAAGGAATCACTGTTACTACACAACCCGAATGCACATGTGCCGCTCCCTCTGGGGTTTACCAATCAAATAAAAGAAATCTGAACAATATGTTCGCATGAGGGTTCACAGTGGCGGGCGTACAGGATGAACAATTCCCAAAAAATGGCCGGAAGCAACGGCTCAAGCCCCGCACTTCAGCCCTGACGTTAGACGGGAACGAACACTAAAAAGGTTTCGGAAGTGCTTGGCTGTCTCTGTATGAGCACATTCGTTAGATACTTCATGTAGTCCTGCTGATAGGCATCTCATGCCTTCAAAGCCATGTAGCGGCCCAAGAAACTATCATAAGCAAGACAGATGCCGATCATGTATTCGGGTTAACCCGCCCAGAGTGGGAGAAACAATCTAAGAAGTTTTTTGCTCCTGGCTGGATAACAAGATCAGCTCAACATGATACCGGGAGCCAGATTATTGGGCTCGATCCATCGACTGGATTTAGCCTTTCAATTCAACCTCTTTATCAGAACGACCATAATCCACCAGATACGGTAATCGTCGGCAATTTTTTTCCTATCGGTGCACTGCCACCGATGACAGCTGAGTTGGAGAAGGATATGGAAGGTGCGGCACAGAAGGACCTCGGCCCCACATATTCTATGCGGCTCAACTATACGAAAATGGAAAAACTCGACGCGATAGAACTGATCTTGAGAAAGAAAAAATGAACCGCACCTTCGCTCCGGCGTCTACGAACGCTTAGTACGTGAGTCTTTGTTTCCCATTATTCTGTTTCCCGCCTAACGTAGTCCTTGAGGTCGATCACTATCAGCGACGCTGAGCTTGGGGTCGCGATAAAAAAAACGAAGGTGGCCAAAAAGTCAGGCATGACTCCCTCGGAATATATTCGAGCGACGGTGTTGATGGGCCTGGTCCTTGACGGTGAACCTGACGCGATCAAGATCGTTATTAAAACGCTGGGAATGGCTGCGGTAGCAACAATAAAGAAGAAGCTTCGATTTATTGAAAGTGAGTTGACGGAGCCACGGTAAGGGAGTCTCCGCAATAGTAAAACCTCTGAGCCATGAGAACTGAGGGAACGTGGCAGAATTATTAGCTGATATCGTTTCAGAATTGGTGGCAGAGCTGGAACGACAGATTAGCACTTTTGATCGAGGCATGTGCCTGGCCATTGTAGGTTCGCTCGCGCAGCTCCAGGCCCTTGCCTATTCGCGAATAAATATTCCAGCTGGTGGGACAGTGAATACTCAGACTGAGCCGATTCGAGAACGCTATCTCACTGTGTTGGAGGTTTGCCAGCGGTTTCATGTAACGCGCAAGTGGGTGTATCCGAATAAAAAGTTTTTTCCCATGGTCAGCCAACAAGGAAAACTCTTCGATTCACGGAGAGAGCTATTGAACGGCATTTTTCCTCTAAGAACAAATGTGAGGAGCCATGAGAACCAGAGGCCTCGGACGTGTGTATCAACCGACCTATCGTGATCGCCGGGGCGGAGATCAGAGAACGTCTCCTACCTGGTGGATTGCGTACAGCTTTCGGGGTACGAAGCACCGGGAGTCCTCACGGTCTCCTAATAGGCAAGATGCTGTGCGTCTCTCGAAACAACGGCTAGGGGAAATCGGTCGTGGTCGTTTTCAAGATCCACAGTAATACGAGAGCGGGATTCTTTGAGGAAGACCAGTTCCGCGCTGTCGTGCATCATTTACCCGATGCGATTCAACCAGTAGTCACGCTCGCGCACTTTACCGGTTGGCGCATATGCAGTGAAGTGCTGCCGATGCAATGGCGACAAGTCGATTTGACTGCTGGAACGATACGGCTTGAGCCTGGAACAACCAAGAACGACGAGGGCCGGTTCTTTCTATTTTCTATGCATCCTGAGCTTGTGGAGCTATTCAGGGAGCAACGAAGACAGACGAACGAGGTTCAAACAAAGAAGGAGCGGTTGATCTCCTTCGTATTTCATCGCAATGCACGACCCATCAAAGATTTTCGTAAGGCTTGGGCGGATGCTTGCCAGGCGGCAGGGGTTCCCGGGATGATCCCCCACGATTTCAGGCGTACGGCGGTACGGAACCTTGAACGAGCCGGTGTTTCACGGTCTGCGGCGATGAAATTAACGGGACACAAGACGGAGAGTGTGTATCGGAGGTATGCCATTGTATCTGAGGCAGATTTAGCGGAAGGGGTGCAAAAACCCGCGAGACTTGAGACAAGTTCGGGCAAAGCACGGGCAACGCAAACAGTTTTGAAAAGTGGGGCAGAGACAGGAACTGATGCTAAATTATTGATACTTGGTGCCGGAGGCCGGGATTGAACCGGCATGGGCCTATTAAGCCCGAGGGATTTTAAGTCCCTTGCGTCTGCCAATTTCGCCACTCCGGCATGGGGGCGGATTCTAGCATAGTGTCAAGCACTTGCGGCCAATTTTCCCTCTCCTTCACTCTCTCACTCTGACGCCTTCGCATGGGCGAGTGTTAGATTCGGTGTTAGCTTTACAGGCTGCCGCTTTCAAAATTGCTCCCCTATAACTGTTGTAGCGGGTGAAGACCGCCGTGAACCCTTGCATCCGTGGGTATCGTTCCGCGAGCGAGGGCGTTGCAGTCTCATGGCGGAATTCAGCGAGTTTGGTGCAACCCTGTGTAAAGTTCTGGCAGAATCTCACTCAGGGCTACCGAGGTTGTTGTCGGAAGGTCGTAGTCTTGGTAGGAATGTTGAGTGCTGATGCCGATGGTCAGCGCACAGAGGACCAACAGGATATAAAAGGAAAACAGAAATGCTCTTCGATTGGGGAACACTCCGGACATATAGAGATACAGAGTCACGGACACCGGCGGTAGCAAAAACAAGATGGTGACGATAATGTTCATTCTAGGGGGCCTTCCATGGTATTGGAGAAACCGAAATGCGAAAAACAAAATATCAAGCAATCCACATGCCTCATCGAAACTTCACTTGTCTTTGGTCGTAGTCTTCGGTTTTCCCCCATTTGCGACTGTGCGGAGGTTGCTGTAGCACTACGGAAGCGGTCCAAGTGTACGAAAATGGTATGGTGCTGAATCTAATTTGATTCATCGGGAGGAATCGAAAAGACCGGTTAAGGGTGTGCACTAGGAGAGTTCCTGTCTGTTGTAGAGGACTGAGGAATCCACCAGCTTAAGAAGACCGTTATTGGGTTTAGTTTATTGGGTCACCTCGGTTATTTGTGCAAATAAGACCAACTAGATGAACCAATTAACTCGCCCCGCCTCTGTCTCATAGAGTTATTTGAAGCGATAGAAACTGTCACGGCCACACCCCTTCGGCTGACAGTCCGCGCAAACAGTGCCGAGCAGCATTGCCAATTCCAATACGCCAACCCTTCGCCCGGATAATCTTCCGCTCGGTGGTCATCGCCTTCACTCCGTTCGTGAGGGGGAGCACAGGCAGCCCTTGCGCCCTCCTTCGCCTCCCTTCTACAATATGCATCCTTGCGAGGCCACTATGCCCTTCTCAATTCGTCCGTACCGACGCTTCCCCGTGCGATGCTTCATCACATCCTATGGTTTAGGGAGCGTTTCGGCGTGTGGACTCGTGCTCTTGGTGCTGGCGCTCGGCGGCTGCACCGAGTGGACGGTTCCGCCCTGTGAGGGAACACCGTTTAAGACTCCCTGCGTGGGACCGTGTACCGTGAATATTGAGCCAGCTGGGCCAACCTATACTCAAGTAACAATGCCCCTCGCCGTCGTGATTCACGATATGCATGGGACGCTGCATTGCCAAGAGATCCGGCAATGATTCTAGGTAACACATGCCAATCAACCGAGCCATTTTTCAAGATACCTCGGGCCAACGTTTCGGCTTGTGCGGCACTCATAACAATCCTGGTGCTGAGTAGTGGTCCGGCGCATGCAGAATGGATGACGATTGGCTACTCTGAGAGTCTTGGTGGGTATACGGTGTACGTCGATCCAGACACCATTCGCCGCAAAGGGGATCACCTGGTCAAGGTGTGGGCCTTGACCGACTACACGACCGTGCAAACCGTAGCGGGCCGCTCCTTTCTGTCTAGCAAGGCGCAAAACGAATTCGACTGTGCGGAGGAACAGCATCATGAGCTTGCGGTGACGTGGTTCTCGGACCATATGGGAAAGGGGAATGGGGTGTGGAACAGCTCCGACGAAACCATGTGGAGACCAGTTGCACCAGGGAGTGTGGGTGAAGGTGTGTGGAAATTTGCCTGCGGCTGCGCACGCGCTCCTTGCCTCATCCCACCGTTGACGTAGACACGGTGACGCCCTAGCACCGACTGCCCCATACGCGACACCATGTCCATTGAGGAAACGACCGCCTCCAACATGTGAGAGATTGCCGCCATTGTCGA
>JBDTPK010000184.1:0-5851 GCA_039932735.1 Nitrospirota bacterium | reverse complement strand
GCATCCTGCGAGTAGACCCCTCCTAGCACTCTATCGAATGGGCAACGCAATGCAAGTGCCACAGCCCCAAATCAGACAAGACCCGGGAGACTCGCGCACGGAACCATCTTTCCCCCCTGCTGACCCATTTCCCGTCTTTCACAACTGGGGCCAAACACCACAGTGACCCGCTTGAAGCTGCTGCAAAACGCCGCAGAACCTGACTTCGAGACACCGGCCTCTCTCCGAAACCATGAGAATCCTAGCGCGTTTCACATACTCGCCATTACTTCTCACAGGCACACGCCATGCAGAACTGATAGCTAGAATGGCCGGTGGTTATTGGCGTCATCAAGGAAGGGAGTCTGTCATGCGAATTCTTTGTGCTGTGGATGGGTCTGAATGCTCACAGTGGGGGGTACAAGCGCTCGAAGCGCTCGCCAGCCGGGAGCCGGAGGTTGTCACACTGCTCCACGTGGTCGATCCGTCGGCCCTCCGAGGGGGCAGAGGCAGGAATCCCGTGGCAGAGAAGCGCGCCTTGGCCGCCATGGAGAAAGCCGGTGGCATCCTCCTCCGCGAAGCAGAGCGCTCAGCTCGAGTCGCCCTCGGGCAGGCTGTGACCGGCCCTCGCACCAAATTCCACCGCACCTTAGCCCATGGGCCCCTCGCCCAGACGATCGTGCGACAGGCGCGGCGTGCAAAGGCCGATCTCATCCTCATCGGATCCCACGGGTTGAGCGATATTCGAGGATTCTTACTCGGGAGCATCTCCCGACAGGTCTCATCGATCGCCCCCTGCTCCGTCTTCGTCGTGAAACAGCCGCTCCCACAGCTGACGCGTGTGACCCTCGCCGTCGATGATTCAAAACACTCCCGAGTCGCCGCTCGATTTCTTCGATCCCGCATTCTTCCGGAATCTGCCACAACTACCATCCTCTCCTCGGCCGAGAGACCGGTGACTGATTTGGCCGTTCGATATTTATCCAAAGCCCAAGTCGCCGAACTGGAACGACCGGTCGTCGAACGCGCCACGAAACTGGTCGCGACATTGCGTGAGGACTTCTTAAAGGAAGGCTTCGCCGTCGTCACAGACGTGCAGATGGACCACGTCATCGACACCATCGTCACACAGGTGGGGGCCACGCATGCCGATCTCCTGGTGATCGGGTCTCGCGACTTGAACGAGAGCGAGCGGCGCTATCTCGGCAGCGTCTCGGAGAGTCTCCTGAGACACGCTCCCTGTTCCGTCCTGATCGTGCGAGACCGGCGTGCCTGACCTCGACGAGCGACCGCTCCATCAATTCACGGTTGATGAAACCTTCACACCCCTGGAAACCAGAAAAGGCGGCTTGTCGCCCGAAGAGGCACAGCAGCGGCTCAGTCGTTATGGCCCCAATGTTCTATTTAATAGGGCATCGAGAAGCTGAACCTCGATCAGCTGGAATAGCACCAGACATTCCTCGGTCTCTGGCGATGATAGATCCCGCGCGCCATGAAGTGCCGAAAACCGTCACAGGTTGCCGCCAGGCAGGCGTCCGCAACCGTCATGATTACCAGCGACCATTCGCTCACGGTCCTAGCCATTGCCAGCCAGATCGGATTGGCGCGGAAAGAGTCCCGCACCGAGCCGGTCGGATACTCTTTCATGATCGAAGGGCATCAGGCTGAAACGATGAGCGATGGGACGCTGCGTCGGTTTCTCACGTCCATCAATCCTCACAAGGCCGAGCCGATCTTTTCGGGCATGGCCCCACGGCACAAGATGCGCGTGGCGTCGGTGCTGAAAGACATGGGGGACGTAGTGGCCGGCAGGGCGACAGAGTGAACGACGCGCCGGGGCTCAAGAAAGCTGCTATTGGCATTGCGATGGGCATTGCCGGAACCGACCTGGCAAACGTGTTCGCCTGCCGCTCAGACCGAGTATCGCTCTCTCAACTTGGCTGGTTCAGCAATCCATTGCTCCTCTGGGGAATCGCGACAGAACTCGTTGTCCTGGCGTTCATCATCTACACGGCCGCCCTTACCTTCCTGATTCGCCCTTGCTTAACCCTATTCCTCTGCCTGAACCCCTGGATGATAGGTGCCGTATACATAGATGGGGATGGACAGATGTCCGAGATGTTTCTCTATCAGCGGCTTCACGTCCTTCCAGTCGAGCCCACCGACACCCGTGGCCAAGCGTGGAAGCGCGATACTCTTGAACTTCTCAGCTTCGATCACCTTGCCCAGTGCTTTGAGACAGTGATTCACGTTTTCGATCGTGGCTCGACCCGGCTTGGCCCCGTGACTGGCAGCAGCTTCCTGAGTAAACAGATTCACAATTCGAACAGCTCCAACGCCGGACCACGTCCATAACTCGCCGCTCTTGGGGGTATACGTCTGAGAGTAATGCCGAAAGTCCTTATACATTGCCGGCCACTGCTCCCTGAGTGCCAGGGCTAACCCATTTGCAAAATTGTCGTTGGGCGCAACACCGTGCGCCAGGGCCTCCGCCTTGGTTAACAAAATATCCCCTGAAACTTCCTTCAGCATGTCACGTCCTCCTCCATCGATTTAGTAATGAATCCCGCATCCTGTCACAGAGGGCGAGATGAATGACTCAAGCGCGACTCCACCATTTCGCGACGAATCGTGATGAATCATGCGGGCACTGAGCGAAACGGTTGAACATCGCCTGCCTTGCGCAACATCTTGTTCACTTCGTCGAGGTGCAGTTCCTCGCCGACGATCATCTCTCGTGCATATTCTTCCAATAGGACGGACTTTCCCTCGGAGACCTTCAGGAGTTCGTAATAGGACGCGACAGCGGCCTTCTCGTGCTCCATGCTTTCCAGCAGGATATCTCCCACATCATGCTTCTGGGTTTCCAAGAGTGTTCCGATTTTCAGCGACGGATGGCCGCCGAGCAACGTAACCAGTTCCCCGGCTTTATGCGCATGGGCAAGGCTCTCGTCAGCATTACTCTTCAGCCAGGACACAATTGGAATACGGTTATAGCCATAGACCATGAGGGAGTAATGGGTATAGCGGACGACTCCCGCCAACTCATGCTCCATAATTTTATTGAGAATCCCAACTGCTTGTTTCGTGTCTTGATCGTTCATCTGATGCCTCCTGTTAGAAAACTATCCCGCCTTGAAGCAGTCGCGAACGACATAGCGCCTGGCACGTCTGCTGCCTCCGGCCTTTGCAGCATGGCACACCACCGTCGGTCATTCGTTGAGAAGCAAGTCTACTGGAAAGCCCCCTGCGTATCCATCTCCTCCTGCTCGTGGAGTAGCCCTTGTCTTTTTTCCGTCTCTACCCTATAGAATGGGCAAATGGGCAGAGTCACAAGCTGAACAATCGTCAGCTTCCGTGACAACCCCTCTCGCCATTGCACAGGAGAGCATTCTATGAAAATGCTGCTGATCGTTTTTCGTCAATCGATGGTAGAGCACATCCACGCCCTGCTGAGAGAATACGACGTCACCGCGTTTACTGAACTGAACAATGTAGCCGGCAGGGGAGAGACCGGGCCTCATGTTCAATTCCTCCTGTCACCCGGCGCCAACTGTATGATCCTTACCGCGGTATCGGAGCAGCTCGCCTACCGCCTCATTGACGGATTCACCCAGTTGAAAGCGGATCCGAAGATGCGTCAGAGCGACAACATGCTCCCTTTGCACGTGTTCGTCCTCCCCTGTGAGCAAGCGGTCTAGCTCGCATGATTCATGAGCACTTCTGCTGCAATCCACGATCCCTGACTCGAGCGAGACGGGTGGGAAAAGCGCGACCGGCAGAGACAAGGCTCACACGTCACGCGAGTCTCGCTCCTCGCGCTTGTCGCGCCAGTCGCGCGCGCTCACACCACGCCCAGTAGTTGAATGCCGGGCAACTCAAGCAACCACACAGTGGGAATGCCGACAATGAAAAACCCAGCGCGGTCCTGATGTACGACAGCAGCGTGCGCTCGTTCGCCAACTCAGTCCGTGGTGACAGTGGGAAATCAGTCGAGGAACTCGTCGATCGTTTTTCTTCCTTCCAAATATTCGATGAGCGTCTGCACGGGCCCCCGCGTCCCACGAACGACCGGCGTCCCGCCAAGAATGCCTGGGGTGGAGGTGATGAGAGATTGCTTCGCAGTCGGCATAACGCACCTTGTAGATAGCCCGATTTCTAAGCCAGCAGACGGGCGAAAGCAATTTCACGCCGCCGCGTGCCGGCGGAGGTCTTCAACGGAACACTTCTTTAAACAGCTCCAGCATCGACGCCCAAGACTTTTTGTCGGCCTCCGCATTGTACTCGAGGGCATCCATCCCCGCCTTGCCGGCATCCGGATTGGTGAATCCGTGTTTGACGCCCGGATAGGTGATGACCTGGAACTTCGCCCCCGCTGCCTTCATCTCCTGAGTAAAGGTCTCCACTTGCTCTTCCGGAACAAACGGATCGGCTGCGCCTGTGAGCACGAGAACCCGAGCCCGGACCGTGCCCGGCTGCGCAGGACTCTTCGTCGCGAGCACGCCGTGAAAGCTGACCACCGCATCTAAATCGGTCCCGGCACGCGCCTCGCCAAGAACCACAGCTCCGCCGAAGCAGTATCCGATGGCGGCGATGTGATCCGCCGAGACGTGGGGATCCTCCTTGAGCAGCTCTAGCGCTGCGTGAAATCTCGCCGGGATCACCGCCGGATCCTTCTTGACTTCGGCCATGAAGCCCTGGGCATCCTTCGGATGTGTGGTCACCTTGCCCTTCCCATACATATCCAGCGCAAAGCCGACGTAGCCGGCCTCCGCGAGTCGCTTGGCCTGATACCGCGCGTGCTCGTTGTGGCCCCACCACTCGTGGACGACAAGCACGCCGGGACGTAGACCCTTCGACGCGTCATCCCAGGCCATGAGTCCCTGGAGAACCGCCTCGCCATCTTTGTATTCGATTTCTCTCGTTTGGACTTCAGCGCCAGCCGCCGACGCGACCAAGAGCACGGCTGCAACCACCGCCACGATGTGTGTCCTATTCATAGATCCCTTTCACAGGTGTATAAGCGAACACAGGGAATCCTCAAATTATACGACGATCGCAACGCGCGCGCGGACGAGGCAATCAGAACAGTAGAATGCGATCGTCTTCAGCGCCTAACAAACTTCGTCATTGTCGTCGTCTTCACGGCCGCGGCTCGCACAAGCAGCGCGACAATCAGCCATTCCCATAATCTGACTCTTCAGTTGGGGATCACCATAGAAGCGATTCGACTCATACCCAGATCTTTCAATCCACTGGATGAATGGTTACATGCAGTCTGTATTCGCATGAGACTTATGACCTTGCGTTCGATGGATAATCGGATAAAGGCCTCTAGGCAGCGGGATTGGATTGGCACCAAAATAGTAGAATTGTGTTCTTGCTTCCCAGATCCGTTTTTCTGTTTCCTTCGTCGTGCTCACTCATACGAAGCTTGGTTTTCTCCGGAACAGAATAGTCATAGATACAATCACCCACTCGCCTCCTAAAATCTTCACTACTCCAATCAGGAACTTTTCAGGCAGTTCTTTTTTGCAAAGCTGATCGTATTGCTGAAGGGAAAGTACCTTTGTGACTTTCATGGCATATACCACTGACGAAGAGATGTCCCCAACTGGCGAATGTACCGACCCCAGACCTACTATTCAATCGCTTTCCTGCACTACCTGCCTGATCTTAGGCTAAGGGATGGATGGGGAATTGATAAGACTCGCCTCTAGCAGGATGCTGAAAAAGTATGCCAGCAGCCTGCCCGGTGCCTCAACCCCTGATTCAATCCGTGAGCGACCGCGCCGATCTTGGTTCTCACACTCTGTTCCGGCTACTCTTCCCGCTCCTCCCTGTGCGATGGCGTCCACACCGTGGCCTGGGG
>JBDTPK010000183.1:0-5890 GCA_039932735.1 Nitrospirota bacterium | reverse complement strand
GTTAGGTTTTTGCATGACCTACGGAGGGCTCGAAGTTTCCCTCATCATGATGTTGCGGCGCAAAAAATTGGCGCGTTGATCTCACTCTGCTAGTGCGTGGTCCCACCCTTGCACGTCGATATCTATTAGTTGACGACAATCTCACTAAGAAAGCAAATAGTGGGGTATTCTTCCCCAAGAGCAAAGTCTATCTGTGGCCTTTTGCCCCAGAGCAGTCTTGACCCCTTCTAAGGCAAGAGGCTAATCTTTGACGTGTACAAACTAGAGAAGGAGTGGGGAATGACCGAGGAATGGGGTGCGATTCTTGTCGTCGATGACGATGCGGAAATGCGGGAGCTTGTCCACGATGTACTCAAGGATCGTGGGCATCAGGTCGCGACGGCAGGAAGTGGACCAGAGGCCTTGACGCTGTTGGCGGAGGAAGACAGCGCCGTGGTGGTGACGGATTTGCGGATGAAAGGGATGCAGGGAACGGAGTTGTTGGCGGAGATCCGCCGTCTCTATCCGGACATCGGGGTCATTCTGATGACCGCCTTCGGCTCGGTCGACACAGCAGTCGAGGCCATGAAGCGGGGCGCCAGCGACTACTTGACCAAGCCGGTGAAAAACGAGGAGTTGGTTCGTGTCGCCGAGCGTGTGATCCGCGAAGCGTCGTTACGGCGTGAGGTGAACAGGCTTCGGCGTGAGGTTCACAAGGAGTACAGTTTTCATCAGATCATCGGCAAGAGCAAGCCGATGCAGGAGATCTTCGACCTGATCCGGCGCGTGGCCGACAGTCCGACGAATCTGTTGATCACCGGCGAGAGCGGAACGGGCAAGGAGTTGGTAGCCAAGGCGATCCATTACAATAGTGATCGCAAGGATGCGCCGTTTATCCCCGTCAACTGCGCCGCCATTCCGGAACAGCTGCTCGAAAGCGAGCTGTTCGGCCATATGCGAGGCGCCTTCACTGATGCGAAGGCGGACAAGCGGGGCCTCTTCGAAGAGGCCCAGAAGGGCACGCTGTTCCTCGACGAGATCAGCGAACTGCCCCTGATGCTGCAAGCTAAAATCTTGCGCGCAATCCAGGAGAAAGAGATTCGCCGCGTGGGGGCGAATAAACCGATCTCGGTGGATGTGCGTATCATTGCGTCGACGAATCTCCACCTGACGGAAGAGGTCAAGGTGAAGCGCTTTCGGGAGGACCTGTATTATCGGCTCAACGTGATCGAACTGCACCTGCCTCCTTTGCGTGAGCGCCGCGAGGATATCCCGCTGCTCGTGGATGCCTTCATGAAGAAGTGTGCGGCGTCTCGCGGGAAACAGATACAAGGGATGAGCGAATCTGCATTGGCGATGCTGGTGGACTACGCCTGGCCCGGCAACGTGCGTGAATTGGAGAATGTGATCGAGCGGGCCGTCACACTCAGCCGAAGCGAAAAGATTGTCCCGGGCGATCTCCCGGCGACGATTCAGGGAACCCGTGGTGAGCGGCGCATCCTTGACGATGCAGCTGAACGGACCCTGCGGCTCGATGAAGTGGAGAAAGAATATATTATCAAGATTCTCGAAAAGACCGGCGGCAATAAGTACCAGGCGGCCCACGCGCTTGGCATCGACCGTAAAACGCTGTATCGTAAACTCGCCGAAATCGAAGGCAAGTCACAGCCCGAAGAGTGACCATTTCCTGCCAGTGATCTTGTAGGTTGCTCGCAAATGCCTGCCCAGCATGCAGGGCAGGCTGAGGAACATGTGATGGCCAAGAAACCTGACAAATCCACGAGGATGACGGAGCTCCGCCGAGAGGCGAAGGAACTGCTCTGTGCGACCGAACGCGACGTCGCAGCCCTGTCGATTAAGGATGTGCAACAGCTCGTGCGTGAGCTGCAAGTACAACAGATCGAGTTGGATATGCAGAACGAGGAGCTGCGCCGGGCTCACATCGAACTCGAAACGGCTCGTGATCGCTATATGAACCTCTACGACTTTTCCCCCGCCGGCCATCTCACGCTGGATACGAACGGCATGATTGTGGAGGCCAATCTGAGAGCCGGGACGCTGCTCGGCGTCAACCGGAATGAGCTGATCGGGCAGCAATTCTCGCGCTTCGTTGCATCGGGTGATCAAGACATCTTTCACCGCCATTGTCAGGAGATTTTAAAGACAGGTAAGGGTCAAACCTGTGAGGTGCAGCTTCACGAAAAGGCCGGCATAGGGCGCTGGCTCTATCTGGAGAGTCTCGCGGTGCGCGAGGAGCCGGGTTCTATCACCTGCTGGTGGACGGCCCTGCTCGACATTACTCTGCGCAAGCAGGGGGAGGCCATGCTGAGATCGGCTCAGGAACAATTTGAAGATATTTTCGAAGCCTCGAGGGAAGCGATTGGCTATGCCGCACTCGATGGGGCTATCCTCCTCGTTAATCGGGCCTTTTCCGAACTGACCGGCTTCTCGAGAGAGGAACTGCTCAGGATGAATGCGGGGGACTTGATCCCGGAACAGCTCAAGGAACAGCGGGATCGCGTCGTGGCGCAAGTCCTCCAGACCGGCGAGCCGGATGAATATGAAATGGACTATCTCCGGAAGGATGGCTCCAAGGTTCCTGTGTCCATCGCCCTGTTTGCAGTGAAGGGGGAGGACGGGAAGTCGACAGGCCTTGGGGCGATCGTACGCAATCTCACTGAGCGCAAGCGGGCGGAGGAGCAATTTCGCCTTGTGGTCGAATCGTCTCCGAGCGGGATGTTGATGGTGGATGAAAACGGGACCATCCTCCTGGTGAACCGGCAGGTTGAGCAGCAGTTCGGCTATGAGCGGGCTGAACTGATAGGAAAGCCAGTGGAAATGCTCGTGCCGCAGCATGTGCGGTCGCACCATGCCGGCGACCGAGCGGAATTCTTTGCCCATTCCGAGTCGCGCGCCATGGGAAAGGGAAGGGATCTTTTCGGTGTGCGTAAAGATGGGACAGAGTTTTCCTTGGAGATCGGACTCAATCCTGTCCAGACACCGAATGGGATGAGCGTCTTGGCATCGGTCGTGGATATTAGCGAACGAAAACGGGCCGAACAGACGCTCAAGAGAGAGCGAGACTTCATTGGCGCCGTGCTGGAGATCGCCGGGGCGCTTGTCGTCGTGCTGGATCGGGAGGGGCGGATTCTGCGATTCAACCGTGCCTGCGAACAGACGACCGGTTACTCCTCTGAAGAGGTGATGGGTCAACGTGTATGGGACCTGTTCGTGATTCCCGATGAAGTCGAGAGAGTGAAAGCGATGTTCGAGCGGCTTCGGGGCGGAGAGCCACGCAACGATTATGAAAATTTCTGGAAAGGAAGGGGGGGGTTCCTGAGACGAATCTCCTGGTCGAATACGGTAATTGCGGACCCCAGCGGGAAGGTCGACTATGTCGTGTCATCCGGACTCGACATCACTGATCTCAAATACATTGAGGAACAGCTCCGCAAGACGGAGCGGATTGCGGAACTCGGCACGCTAGCCTCCGGCATGGCGCATGAGATCGGTACTCCGATGAACGTCATCCTCGGGCGCGCAGAATATCTGCTCCAACGCACAGCCGATGAAGGGACGAAGAAAGGCCTGACTACGATCGTCACGCAGATCGAGCGGATCACCAAGGTCATGAACCAACTCCTCGCCTTTGCCAGGCGGACGCAGCCGGATCGGCAGGTTGTCGATCTTGGTGAGATCGTGGAGAATAGCCTGGAGATGTTCCAGGAGCGGATGACTCACAGCCGCATCACGGTGGAAAAGGCGATTGAAACTGATATGCCTCCTGTCCATGCCGACCGGGACCAGCTCGTCCAGGTGATGATCAATTTGGTGACAAATAGCCTCCATGCTATGCCGGAAGGAGGGCGCCTCAGGCTGAGCCTCAATCGAGAGTATAGTCATGTACGCCTCGGCGTATCCGATACCGGCCATGGGATGCCAGAAGAGATCCGCTCGAAGATATTCGAACCTTTTTTCACGACGAAAGATTTCGGAAAGGGGACTGGTCTTGGGCTCACGGTCGTGAAAGGTATCATTGAGGAGCATGGCGGGACTATTACCGTAGAGAGTGTCGTCGGCACAGGCACAACCTTTTGGGTACGATTCCCTTCTGGCGAAGCCCAGTCGCATACGTGAGGCGTAAGGCGAGTGCTGAGTGTTGAAACTTGAGGACCAAACAGACCAGATCAACCGTCATCCTTGTTGCCAGATCTCCCCTACGAGCGGTGCCTATAACATTTCAATAATGTGGCTGGTCCTCTCCTGTAGCAATCTGCGACAGAAGCACCGATGCATCTGTTGCAATTCTCGCCAGGCTTTGGCTCTTTTTTTCTCCCCCTGCTCGTTTTGAAGGCATCTCACCCCAGTTTGCGCCATTCCTGAGCGTCTCACGGTCCGTTCATGTCAAGGATGCGGTTCGCATGGATTATGCAACGTATCTGCCAAAAGGCTGCGGTTTCAGCCAGGGATTTGTGGGGTACGAAAGATGAGAGGTTTCGGAGGAAAAGCACCCAGCCCTCATGCGTTGCATCTTTCACGTCTCAGAGTTCACGGTTTGTGAGAGCGTAGGGGCCTTGATTCAGGGAGGAATAGATGGCACAAGAAAAGAAACAGGTTGTATTGCTTATCGCCGAAGATGATCGGGAGATGAGGAGCCTCCTCTGCGATGAACTCTTCGATCTGGGGGTCTCCATTCGGGAGGCGGCCGATGGGGACGAGGCCCTGCGATCGGTGCTGGATAGTCTCCCCTCACTAATCCTCACAGACCTTCGGATGCCGGCGGGGGGACTCGATTACATCGCCAGGCTCCGAACGTTCGCTCCTGATGTGCCGCTGGTGCTGATTACCTCATTCGGAGATTCCAAGACCAAAGCCGATGCCTTGGCGCTTGGCGTCGAGGCCTATTTCGATAAGCCAATTCGCATCAGCGAGCTGAAAGCCGCTGTGCGGCGTCTTTTAGGACCGGTGCTGAATGGGGCAATGGACTAAGCGCGTGTCTATGGTGACACATCGGCTTGCGAAAGGTGTGAGATTGCTGGATCTCAACAACACTCTGCGACTGTTCCCGCCTGTACTGATCCCATCCTCACCGCTCGACTGGAGGCCATCAGACAGTTAGCCGATCGGCTCTCCGACCGAGTGGTGGTCTTGGACCGCGAGAGGGAACCCTGCAATTGGCTGACAGTCAGGCGAAGTGTTATGAGGCCTTCGCTCACCGGAACGATCCCTGTGGCACCTGCCCGGCGACAAAGCTGTACGAATCGCCCGAGGTCCAATCCGTGGTCTGTTCTTCTGGAGGGGACGGCACGGCCTGTGGGATGCGCCAGGCCTTTCCGCTTGTCTCAAGCAGCGGTGGGGTCGAGTCTGTGCTGGTGTTGCTCAAGGCTCTGTCGAAGCCTGCGAAGCAGACGAGGGGGAACGACCGGAGACGAACCACGAATTGAAGTTGCGCGAGTTGATCGGTTCGAGCGCGCCGATGCGGGAAGTCCTCGACATGATCCGGCTCGTGGCGGACAGTTCAGCGACCGTGCTGATTGAGGGGGAGAGTGGCACCGGCAAGGAACTGGTGGCGAAGGCGATTCGCCAGAGCAGGCCATGTAAAGGAACCTTCACCGGGGCGTATGCCTCTAAGCGCGGACTTTTCGAGGAGGCGGACGGTGGAACGATCAGCCTGGACGATATTGCAGACACGACGCCGGTCTTTCAATCCAAGCAGCTGTGTGTCCTCCAAGAAGGCGCGATTAAGCCGGTCGGTGGGACTCAGGCAATCAAGATCGATGCACAGGTCATTTCAGCGACGAATAAGGATCTATCTGAGTTGGTCAAGGCGAAGATGTTTCGTCAGGATCTCTACTATCGGTTAGCAGTCTTGCCGCTCCACGTGCCGCCGCTCCGGGAACGGCGAGAGGAT
>JBDTPK010000182.1:0-5898 GCA_039932735.1 Nitrospirota bacterium | reverse complement strand
ATGCTGGTTTCAGCACGTGTTTCAATTGTAAGGTGACGGCGTCCTCGAGACTGTCCATGAACTGGGGCTGTGCTTTGATCGGCAGGTACAGCGCAGAGAGCCGGTCGGTGAGATTAAACATAACTTTGAGAAACTCCAGATAGATGCCCCACTCATCGTGCCGTTTCAATTTCAAGGCCCGGTCCGGGGCGTTCCGTTTCATAACCGAGACGGATTCGCCAGCGACGGCCAGTATGAGTTCGGCGAGTTGGCGGAGTTGCGATTGGTGTTCTTGGTTGGCGGCGGCCATAGAGTCTCCTGTTCGGTCATGGGATTATAGCGGAGACAGGTTCGGCGATCAAAGAGACAGTTTTAGGATTACCTTGTCCGCTTGTTGTCTCACGGGTAGGATTACTTGTGGGAAATGTTGAATGGTCAATGTTGAATGTTGAATTGAGAGTTGAGGAGATTGCGATGAAGAAATCCAAATACACGGTGTTCTTCGGAATCGGGTTGCTGACGATGGTGGGGTTATGGGGCTGTAGTCAGGAGACGCCAGTGGAAAAGACGAAGGCTGCGGCTGCGTCTGGCAATGCAGCGACGCAGGCATCAGGGCAGGCTGCGGTGGCAGCGATAAAAACTCCGATGGATAAGGCCCGTCAGGTGGAAAGCATATTGGAGCAGTCGGCTGAGCAGAGAGCTGCTGGGGTGAAGGAATCGACGCAGTAGTAGGGCGAGGGGTGGCCTGGTTGGCCTTCCCCCCGTGCTCACGGAACCCCCACGATGAAGGGCATGGATGCTGATGATCTTCTGTGCTCGCGCAACGCGCGACCTCAGAAGGCCCTCGTTGGACGCGCGCAGTGGAAGATCAATCAGCCCCCATCCCTAGAGAGATAACGAGCGAGCTTGGAGGGATCATTGGTAGCAAGGGAATAAAAAGGTGTCAGCATTGTTTGAATTGACGGCTGTGAGTTTTGGCGAATATGCTGACACCATTATCTCTCAGGTCAAGCAATGAAACTCGTGAGCGTTCCACCCACGTTCATATCAGCCACATTTCAGCCACAGGTTGAAGACTTCCAGGATGAAAACAGGAAGTTCGGAAACGGTTGCGAATATGCAATCCGCTGAATTGTATTCGTTAACAGGATCTTCTAATCTGCCACGAACCATCAGCGACGAGCAGCTCTGCAGAACAGCCGTGAGTGAATCATGCCACCATTCGACATTTCCGGATACGTCTTTCCTATCGTGTCTGGCACCCCACAGGTTAATCCAGAGCCACCGCACGATAGGACTTTTATGGTCGATCGGTTTCTTGGTTCCGGTTTTTGGGTGGACAATCAAGATCACTTCCTTACGTGTGGGCATGTTCTTCAGGAGTTGAAACCTGGCCAATGTCCCGCGATTGGCCAACTTTTCGGAGAAGCGAAAGACCGCTACATTCGCGTCGTTGAGTCCACTATTCATCCCACATTAGATATGGCTGTGGGCACTGCGAAACGATCTTCTCCGTCTCAGTTTCTATCGCCACACCATATGGACATTATTCCCGGCCTTGATGTCACCGCCTTTGGGTTCACAGAATGGGGAAAGTCAGATGGCTCTCTCAACATTGACGTTGGTTACTTAAATGGTCATGTTTCCCGGGCATCTACTGAACCATCGGGCCTACCGACTCCATATGTCATGGAGGTGTAGTTCGGATACCTTAATGATTTTAGCGGCACGCCTCTCCTCGCCGATTTTATAGTAGTTGGGATGTTGTACGGCAATGTCGAGTCGAAGCTTCAAGGTTACTCGCTGACTGAGGCACGGGACGGTGAGAACCTGTACCGTGAAACCGCCTGCCGCATTTATGAGTACGGGTTATGCCACCGTATTTCTGATCTTGTGGAATTTCTTGCTTCATGTGGAATAAGACCGTTCGAATGAACAGCACCACTTCTTGTAACCAATGTTCGACTTCCAGGGTGGCCAAAGTGTGACAGAACTATCGTGTTCGATCAGGTTTGATTGGTGTTTCATCTGCCTCTGATTCTTCTGTAAGTGACTAAGAACAAAACAATGAAGTGGGGTAGTCTCGGAAGGGATCGTTGCTTGATTTCACACCTCACCTTGCGTTGTAAAGATTCTTCGAACTGCTAGAATCCAGGCCCATAGCTCCTGCCCTCACCTCGAGGACCCTCCATCATTCGTCTCGTCGGCAATGGTGCAGCTGTCAAACCAATTTCAGGATGCTCAAAAAGGCTGTCAGCAAGGCCGAAGGCGAATCGAAACCGGAGGCGTACCCTCAGGGGTACGTTGAGGATTTCGATGAGTCGAGAACGAAGCTGGCGGGCTTTTTCAGCATCCTGCTACGGCTCGTCGCGCTTTGAAAGGGCGGCGGAGAGTATGCTATACAGCGCTTCCCCTGAATGACCGGACTGCCCAATAATTCCTTCGCTCATTTCTATGGAACGAGAAACCAAAACGTATGTGCTTAAACGGCCGGTTGATGAGTCCGTTCCTCGGACGCTCTCCATCGATTATGCGGCGGCGTTGAATGCCCAGCAGCTTGCGGCGGTGACTGCGGGCGAAGGGCCCTCGTTGGTCATTGCCGGCGCCGGTAGCGGCAAGACACGGACGTTGGTTTACCGCGTGGCCTATTTAATCGATTCAGGGATTGATCCGTCTCACATTCTGCTCCTGACCTTTACCCGAAAATCAGCGCAGGAGATGCTCGACCTGGCCGGTGAATTAATCGGCGTGCGCAGCGAACGTGTTCGCGGCGGCACGTTTCATTCTGTGGCCAATATGTTGCTCCGGCGCTATGGCCGGTCTATCGGACTTGAACCGGGCTTCACGATTCTCGATCGGGGCGACGCCGAAGACTTGATCGCGTTGGTTCGCGCGCAGCTAGGTTTGAACGAAAAAGATAAACGGTTTCCTCGTAAAGCCACGATTGCGGAGATGTTCAGCAAGGCAGAAAATACCTTGCGCTCGCTCGACGAGATCGTGGTCGAGGAGTTCGATCATTTTTCCGACCATCTGGAGGCGTTGGGTCAGTTGCAGCGGGGATATCAGGCGTCGAAGCGTCAGCGTCAGCTGGTGGATTATGACGATCTGCTGGTGTTGCTGCGGCGGCTTGTGATGGAAGATGAAGGAGTCCGGCGGACGATTTCCTCGCTGTATCGATACATTCTGGTGGATGAGTATCAGGATACGAATCGCTTGCAGGCGGATGTCGTTCGGCATCTCGCCTCCACCCATCAGAACGTGATGGTCGTCGGCGACGACGCGCAGTCGATTTATGCCTTTCGAGGCGCGACGTTCAAGAACATTATGGAATTCCCATCGCTCTTTCCCGGTACGATAATCTATAAACTGGAAGAGAATTACCGCAGTACCCAACCGATCCTGAATCTCGCGAATACCATTATCGATGCGGCGACGGAAAAGTACAGCAAGCATCTCTTCACGAGGAAGATTGATGGGCCGTTGCCGGTTCTGGTGGAGGCGGCAGGAGAGAACGCCCAATCGCGTTTTATTGCCCAGAAGATTTTGGAGTTGCGGGAGGAAGGCGTTCCGCTCGACGAAATGGCGGTGCTGTTTCGATCGAGCTTTCATTCGTTCGATCTTGAAATTGAGCTCTCTCGTCACGGACTGCCGTTTGTCAAACGCGGCGGGGTGAAGTTTATCGAGACCGCACACGTCAAGGATTTGCTGGCCCATATGCGCGTCGTGGCGAACCCCTTGGATGTCGTGAGCTGGCATCGCGTGCTGATGCTCGTTGAAGGCGTGGGGCCAAAGAAGGCGCAGGATGTCCTGGCCACACTGGTGAAATCGGACAAGCCCTATTACACCCTTCGTGAGATGACGGGGCGATCCGGGAAGGGGCTCAGAGATTTGGCTCTGACGCTCGAAAGCCTTGCCGTGGCCGGCGATCTTCGGCCGTCCGAGCAGGTGAATCATATGTACGAGTACTACCTGCCGATTTTGAAGACGCAGTACGACGACTATCCCAAGCGTATGCGGGACTTGGACCATTTGCAGACGATCGCGGAGGGGTATCAGGAGGTCGAAACGTTCCTGTCTGATCTGGCGCTGGAGCCACCGGATGGACGTGTTGCCGGCGTGGAGGCATCCGATCGAGACGATGAACGACTCGTGTTATCCACAATCCATTCTGCCAAGGGGCTTGAGTGGCAATGTGTCTTCGTCATCTGGATCGTGGATGGACGATTCCCGTCGGTCTATTCGTTTAGCGAAGAAGAGGGGCTAGAGGAGGAGCGCCGGTTGTTCTATGTGTCTGTGACGAGAGCCAAGCGGCATTTGTACTTGACCTACCCCATCAATGTGTTCGATCGGGGGAGTGGCATGGTCCTGTCGAAGCCGTCACGTTTCTTGGACCCTGTCTCGCCTGGGCTGCTGGACCAATTGGTCCTCCTGGAAGAAGGTGGGCGTCCTGATTGGTATGCTCGCGATGATCACTAGCAGGCTGCTGAAGTATCGTAAAAGGTAAGACGTGAAAGGTGAACCGTAAGGCTGCCGGGGGCGCGTGTTTCGAAACGTTTGACGTCTCACAGATTGTTGGCGACATTGGGTACGTTATGCAGAGTGGTTGCGATGGGCTTCCTCATGGGCGGACTTTCTCTCGCGTCGAATGTGGGAATGTCGCAGGAACACCCTCCGTCCGCTGACCGGATGTGGCATCAGTTGCTCAATGAGGCTCACGCGCTGGGTCTCCCGACGAAATTCCTCAAGACCATCCCACCGAGTTTCGTTCATTTTGAGTTTGACGATTTGCACAGCTATGCGGCCGAATATCATCTTGGGGAGCATCGGATGGTGCTCAGTCGTGCCCTGTCCTTCAATGGAGCCGGAGCCACGTTGCGTCCACTCGGGCGGCTCACCCATGCCGAGATCGAAACGCTCTATCACGAACTGTTCCACGCGTACGTCGATTACTTGGTGACGACAGCTGAGGCTTCGTCCGAGGTTGCGCCGGATCCCGTGCTTGCTTTTGCGAGGGTCCAGCAGGACTGTCACTATGAAGCGGTACTGATCACACCGGTTGTACAGAGGAAGTATGAAACTGAGGAGCGGTTTCTGACCGAGCGTGAATCCTGGGAAGCCCTCAACGAAACCTGGGCGGTGTTTGTCGGGTGGATGGTGTGGAATCAGTTGGAGCTCACCAACGGTGCGGGGCGATCGATTCGGAAATCCGGAAAGAGTCAGGACGAATGGGTGCGTCGTCTCAAGAATGCCGATCGAGAAGGAACGCTCCGCGGGTATTACGAACCGGAAGATCCGGGTGAACGGGTCGTGACTCGAAAGCGGTACTTGGCTCCTGCCTCGCGTTTATCGGAGCAAGAGGCAGTGGTACTGATGAAGAATGTCCTTGAGTTTCCCCCTAGCCTCCTAGCCCGGGCGAGTGGAGCATTTTTCGATTTAGGCCAAGGGGTTGAACGACAGGGTCGGTGCGGATAGGAAAGTACGTATTTCCATAAACCCATGAAATACCTATGAAGTGCCAGGAACGTGCGAGTGGTTTAACAGCATGACTGATTCAAGAAGTGGGAATGAAGTGGGAATATAGAAAAGAGAGGGCCTGGCGACACGACGCCAGGAAACTCCATGCAGGTTAGGTACTTTCTGCGAAAAACAAGATAATTCTACTTTTGGGTCTTGACTTCGCCATACTTCATCAATAGAATCCAGCGTTTCATAAACAGGTCTATGTCCACATCGAATCGTGTTCATCCGTAGTCAAGACGGAGGGGAGCCGTGTGTGGACCGGCTTGTTTTTCTTTTTTTCATCATCTGGATGAAGGAGAAAGCAATTATTAAGGGCTCTTGGATTATTTGTTGTGTCGAATGCAAGGTGTTTCGGGCAGGTACCCAAGTGGCCAAAGGGGGCAGACTGTAAATCTGTTG
>JBDTPK010000181.1:0-5908 GCA_039932735.1 Nitrospirota bacterium | reverse complement strand
CGAGAGACCGACGTTTCTCATGCTGTTTTCACCCACTCGCCAGGACGAAGAGCCTATAAAATACGGGTGATCTAGAAAGATGCTTATTTGTAAAATTTAAAATAAGTGTTTCAAAAGAGGGGTAAAAGATGCCTGCCGGACAGTATGTTCTTCAGCCTGATGGCACACGCCCATTCATTCCCGCAGCTCTGCCACCACAACCGCCATTAGACCTGGACAGAGACTTAATCTTGACCTTATCGGAAACTGATTCCGAATTAGGAAGACTCGATGGAGTCGCTTCAGTCCTTCCTAATCCAGATCTCTTTGTGGCGATGTATGTTCGCCAAGAGGCAGTATTAGCTCTCAGATAGAGGGTACGCAAAGTACCCTTGAGGACGTTTTGGAATTTGAGATCGATCCGGGCGGGAAGGAGCATCCAAAGGACGTTGCAGAAGTGGTGAACTATATTCATGCCCTAAACTTCGGCTTGAAACGTGTAACAGAGCTACCACTAAGTATGAGGCTCATACGAGAAATCCATGAAAAGCTACTGCAGAGAGTTAGGGGAGGGAACCGGACACCGGGGGAATTTCGGACCAAGCAAAATTGGATTGGGCCGGAGAACACTCCAATTACAAACGCAACTTTTGTCCCTCCTCCGGTAGGTGAAATGCATAAAGCGCTGGGAAACCTTGAAGAGTTCCTCCATGATACAAAGTCATATCCTCCTTTAATTCATTGCGCTTTGGCCCATGCGCAATTTGAAACTATTCATCCTTTCTTAGATGGGAATGGGAGAATAGGGCGCCTGCTTATCACTTTCCTGCTTTGTCAGCGTGGTGTTCTGGCACGACCTCTACTGTATTTAAGTCATTTCCTGAAGGCCCATCGAGCAGAATACTATGATCGACTCATGGCAATCCGTAATGACGGCAATTGGAATCAATGGCTAAAATTCTTCTTGTCGGGAGTTCATGGAGTCAGCCGGATCGCAACAACCACAGCACGTAAGATTCTACCTTTGGGCAAGGAGGATAGGGCCTTGATAGAGAGGGAAATGCGGGGAACTACAGACAGTATAAAGGCGTTAGATTATCTCTTTGAGTCTCCCCTCCTTACGGTAAGAATATTGGAACAACACCTTCACTGTTCATATGTTAAAGCTAACAACCTGATAGCTGAGTTTCAAAGGTTAGGAATATTGGAAGAAACATCTGGAGGGGACCGGAAGCGAAATCGTCGATTCAGATATAAGAGGTATTTGAAGATATTCGATGCAACGGAGTCAGCCACTGCAGAAACAGAAGAGAGGCGACCTGTAGAAACAACGGTGGCAGAATAGCCTTCCCCATCAGATTATGGACGGCGGAGCAATTGAATTACCCTCGAAGCGAATCTGATAACGCCTGCACGGTTAAAGGCGTATTCCCAGCCCGATTGTTGACCAACACATAGGCGCGACGGCCTTCGCTGACAGCCTGCCGCATCAGGTGCACCGCATCTCTTCGCATCTGCGGTAACTCTTCCACGATCTTGGTATATGGCTCCGCCCTTTTCTTCGCCGCAGCATAGGACATTCCCAACGAGGTCAGGAGGCGCAGCACGGTGAACACAGCCGTGAATCCTTGCATACGCGTGTGCTGGTCTGCGAGCGGCGGCATGCCAGACCAGTGATTATAGACGTGAGCAACACCATGCCGTGACAGCACTTGGAGGTAAGGTATACCGAAGAGGCCAGGGTTACGAATCTCGACTGCATACCGAAAATCTCGCGGGAGTTGCAGGAAGAACGTATCGAGCCGTGAACAGAATTCATCGGTAGACACCCCGTTCCGTTGGAACTCGAACAAGAACGTGCCAGTATGCGGCTCGAACTTTGCTTCACGGTTGGTGTCAGCACGAGATCATTAAATAGCTTCGCATCAAGGAAGCGTGGGTTCGGCTGTCCTGCCCTGGCTCCATATCGGGGTTGCTTCGCGTAGCTCATCAGGGCGAACCTCACCAACGCGCACCTAGCCGGAGCAAGCCTCATCGTGGCGGACCTCGGCGGGGCGAACCTCACCGAAGCGAACCTCATCAGGCCGAACCTCACCGGGGCGAACCTCATCGGGGCGAACCTCAGCAGGGCTATACTTGTCCTGCCCGTATTCGGCAATACGAATCTGACGAATGCGCTAGGGCTAGATACCTGCATCCATGGGGGACCAAGCATCCTCGACTACGCAACTCTCTCCCAATCTGGTCAGCTTCCACTTCCCTTTCTCCGAGGCTGTGGACTCCCCGACACGCTCATTGCCTATCTGCCTTCGCTCTTGAATCAGGCGATTCAGTTTTATTCGTGTTTCATCAGTTATTCGACAGAGGATCAAGATTTTGCAGCGCGATTGCATGCTGACCTTCAGGACAAAGGAGTGCGATGCTGGTTTGCGCCACATGATATGCAGGGTGGGAAATATATTCACGAGCAAGTCGACCAGGCTATTCAAATGCATGACCGGCTCCTCCTGATTCTGTCCGAGGCCAGTATGCAGAGCGAGTGGGTGAAGACGGAGATTGCCAAAGCGAGAAACCGAGAAATACGCGAGAAGCGGCGCATGTTGTTCCCTGTGCGTTTGGTGGATTTTGAGACGTTGAAGCAGTGGGAGTGTTTCGATGCTGATATCGGCAAGGATTCAGCGCGAGAAATTCGTGAATACTATGTGCCAGATTTCAGTAAATGGAAGGCCCACGACTCCTACCAAGTGGAATTCGAAAAACTCTTAAGAGACCTCAAGACCGAAGCCCATCCTCCATCCCGACAGTGAAATGCACTTCGTCTGGTCTCTACTCCTCAACCTCCTGCTTGCCACTGCGGTATTCGCCGCCGACTTCTCCGGCCCCGTCGTCTCCGTCCTCGACGGCGACACCATCGAAGTATTGCACAACCAACGCTCTGAGCGCATCCGCCTCAGTGGCATCGACTGCCCTGAGAAAGGCCAAGTCTACGGCAAGCGGGCAAAACACGTCACGTCAGAGTTGGTTTTAGATAAAGAAGTCACGCTCCAAACCCACGGCCACGACAAGTACAAACGCACCCTTGGCGATGTGATTCTGCCAGATGGGATCGACCTCAATCATGAACTCATCAAGCAAGGCTGGTGCTGGTGGTATAGGAAGTATGCGCCGGGAGATACGGTCCTGAAGGGGTTAGAAGAAGAAGCGCAAGCGCAGAAAAGGCTTGTGGGCTGATCCGCAGCCGGTGCCGCCATGGGTCTATCGGAAAGCCAAGCGGGGCAGTCCACTCGACTTGTCCGACCCCGTGCCTCTGGACACTGTAACTGAGGGTAGCGCGGCTACTCGTGCCTCTCCTCGGCTAGGCTCAGTAGAGTCTAATTCTGCTCCCGCTGCCACCACGTCACCCTATCCCATCATCGGCAACCGTAAGAGCCACCTCTATCACCAACCGGACTGCCCAAGCTACAGCCAGGTTGTGCCCAAGAACAGAGTCGCGTTTAATAGCAGGCAGAGGCGGAAGCGGCGGGGTATCGAGTGGCGGGGAATTGTCCGTGAGAATCGGAGTACTGTTCTTGACGATCATCAACGCCAGAATATCATGATGGCCACCACCACCCTACATGCACGATAGCGGGGATTGCTGACAGTGCTAATTACAGTAAGAGTGGCGACGACGGTTATGATTGTGTAGGGTACTGAACTATCTGTCGAACGTTTTTGAGGAGAATAAAGAGATGCAACGGATCGGTTGGTGAGGGAAAGAAGTTAAAGTGTTCGTAGAATCCTCTGGCTCCTTTATCTTTGGCATGCACTATTAAGGCGCGAATTCCTGCATTCTTGGCGACTTGGAGCGTCCGCAGCATGGAATTTTTCAATAGCCCTGCACCTACGCCATTGTTCTGCCAGTGACAGTCTACAGCTAGTCGGGCAAGCAGCATGATAGGAATGTCATACTGTCCCAGTCCTTTCTTAAGTCGGTCTGGGGCCTGTTCATACTGCACTGATCCAACCGCAAGAGAGTAATAGCCGATTACAGTTTGATCGGCCAAACCCACAAAGGTGGTTGATCCTCCACTGTTTTGACTAGACAAAGCGTTCTTTTGAATAAAGGTATTCAGGTCACTGTTACCACAGTCGAACGCTTGAAAATCGTGACCCTGCCCAAGCTTTTCGATCTTTGGAATCAACGCCCTTGTGTAGCGGTAGTCGGGGTAGGGGTAGGGGTAGCGTCAAAGAATCCTGGCTCAGTTAATAGGCTCTGCATGCGAGGGAGAGGACGAACCGGAGCATCAAGTGCGGCCTGGAACTCGGTCCATTGAGCCTTGCTCAGCACGAAGGTGCGACGATCTGCCAGCGTTTCATCTGCGCGGGACAGAGCACTTTCACGAACAAAGTCACTCAGTGAACGACTAAAAACAGACGCAGCCGCCGCTAGTGTCTGCTTGGCAGCAGAGGTCACTCTAAATTCTATTTTTTCGGTACGACGAACTACATGTGTTGACATATAAGCACCTCTCTGACTGATGGCTGAACGATAGCACTCAGTGATTCACTTGTCAAGACATTGTCATGACAGTTATATTTATTAATTATCAATACCGTATACCTATATCCTCCGTCTTGTATACCTGTCAATAGGTCTGTAAGTACGTCACCTTGCAGAGGCCTTACGGTAGGTGAATAGTTGGCAAGAGTCAAAGTATGTACGTCGAGCATCAACCGCGCAAGCGCTGGCGGGAGAATCGGCGGCTTTAGTTGTCTTCATCTATCGAGGCCTTGCCGGTCCTTTCTGCAAGGCTCCTGAAGACCTGACAATCCCCTCGATTACGACCATCCCAGGAGACCTTGTGACCTCCTGGGGTAAGTGGTTGATCATGCTGCCTTAGCCTTAAAGCCAAAGGACTCTGCGGAGAATTTGACTAGGATTTGTCGACATTTAGTGGAAATTGCGCGATTGAATCAAAGGGGTCGGGAGTCTTTTGGTGATCGTCAAGAAAAAATAGAGGCCGATAGGCGCGCCATGGGAAGCTATCCTCCGGAGGGGCCTATTAACGGTATGAGTGTCCCTCGATGAGTACGAGATACGTTCAGTGTCCTCTTTCCGGAGTGCCGTGTGAGATGACACTCGCTCAACCGCATGAAGATGAGTTTTCGTATCAGCAGCGATGTGGGATGCTGGGGAGCCAGATGACACAGTTTGTGAGATCCGTCGTTGCATAGTGGGTAATGAATCGGTGAAGCCGACGGATGAGTTCAGGAATGGCGAGTTCTTTGGAAAGAATAATGCCAGCGTAGATGCGTCCGGTTTCGTGCCATTGCTTGGCGAGCTGGAGGAAGTCTTTGTGGTTGAACGTGAGGATCGCTCGTCCGTGGCTTGCGGCAAAGGCCAATTGTGCTTCATCAGAACAACCCAAGTTCCCAGCGTCCCGCGTCGTGACGCAGTCAATACCACGTGCGCGAAGCAACGAAGCCATGGTTAGGTGGATGTGTTCGTCCAGATAGACTTTTATGCAACAAGGCTCATGAGGAAAGACGGGTGTGTGGGATTATAACCGGGAATCAATTTCCGGGGCTGATAGATGCTCGACAATGTCCTTATCTAGTACGGCACGATTGTCGTAATAATAGGACAGTGCATCATAAATCGATGCGAGCCTGATGTGAGGATAGTGCGTGAGTAGCTCTTCCGGAGTCTGCCCGTGATGCAACGCGTAGATCGCAATGGTTCGCACGGTGATGCGCGTCCCTTCAATACACGGACTCCCACCACAAATGTTTGAATCGCTTGTGATATGAGGGTGAACCACTGTAGGCATGTCCTCAGTGTACGCCATGCGAATTTGCCTCTGCAAGCTTGAGTTGCAATTCGACGAATACCGGCCCAATCAACTCCCCCTGACAGCCGGGCACCCAGTCCTGCGTGGCGCCGTCT
>JBDTPK010000180.1:0-5915 GCA_039932735.1 Nitrospirota bacterium | reverse complement strand
TTCCGAGAGCATCGAGACGAGTATGAGCCACCGTCATGAATAATGCGGGCTAGGAAAGCCATCGATGCGGCGTCGATTCGAGCTGAGGAACCGACTCCTCAACTAACCGGCAACAGCATTTCCGACTAGCTCCTCTTCAAAACATGCAGAGGATCCGTCGCATATTTAGTAGCCGTCACTCGTTATCGCCGATGCCAAACAACTCAGCCAGTTGGGGCACCGTATAGGACATGTGGGGATTCAAGAAGGTCAACGTGATGCCGGCCGCTTGTAGGACGGACTGAACTTCCCGTCTCCGAATGACCTCGTGTGGCTGAGAGGAAGAACCTTCTTCAATCATCACCACTCGCTCCGCAGACTTCGTGCCTGGGTGAACCAACACAAAGTCGAGTTGCTTCAGCGCAATTTGTCTTAACATCTGTGACCGAGCCATTCCTTCCGCCTCGACACTGACCACAGACCAGAGTGCAACCCGCGCAAAGACAAGATAGTGGTCTTCCGCGGCCAAACGTATAAGATTGTAGAGTGAGAGATCGGTGTCGGTCAGCAGAGGCTTTGGACGCAGTATGACTCCAGGAGAAAGGACAAAGGGATCTTTCACGACTGGCCCAGCAGTTGACGAAACCCGTAGGCGCCAAACCAGGAAAACCAGGAGCCCCATGGCAAGACCGGTGAAAAGGCCAATGAATAGATTCTCCATTGTACCGCTATCATCCAGGGAGGGACTCACGCCAGCGCGGCCCGTTCGGAACAATGGTTCCGAGGAGTACAGGATGGTTCGCACCAGTCACTGACGGGATGTTGCCCCACTGCCCAGTCACGGTTTGATAGGCCAAGAGGGCGAAGGCCACCGCCTCAAACACTTTGCTATCCCAGCCGAGAGTCTCAAATGTCGTGACCGGAATTGGGGAGAAGACCGTTGCGAGATGGTTCATGATCGCACAGTTACGGACGCCACCACCACCCACTACCACTTCATCGATCTCACCCCTGATCCACCGTCTCGAAGTTCCCACCGCCTTGGCCGTCCACATACTACAGGTCGCCAACAGATCCTCAATCGAGAGGCTGCGTTGCTGCTGGATCGTGATCAGCTCCTCGATGAGATCAGGACCGAATGCTTCACGTCCGGTCGATTTGGGCGGTCGTTTGGACAGAAAGGGATGCGCAAGCAGCTTGCCCAACAGTCTTGAATCGACCTGTCCTTTCATGGCCAGTCTTCCATCACGATCCATTAACAACCGCCCGTCAGTCAATCGAACCATAAGACTATCCAACACCATATTGGCCGGTCCCGTATCGAATGCCTGCACCCCGCTGAGGTGTCCTCCCTTCGGCACATATGTGACGTTGCTGATGCCCCCGAGATTCACCACCAACCGTGCACGCCGCGCATGCTTCAAGAGGAGCGCATGTGCTGCAGGCGCCAGCGGAGCCCCTTGGCCGCCTGCGGCGATGTCACGCGAACGGAAGTTGGCCACAGTGGTAATCCCCGTTCGTTCGGCAATGACGGCTGGCTCGGCAATCTGGAGGGTGGAACGAATGGCGCCGACTCCGGGCGCATGGATTCCATGAGGAAGATGATGCACGGTTTGGCCATGAGAGCCGATTAATGCCACATCGCTCGGTTGAAGTTTCGCCTGTCGAATGACATGCAACGCCGCATTTGAAAACCATTCACCAAGCAGAGCATTGAGGTGACAAACCTCCGCGACCGTCCCCGAGACTGATGCGGAGAGAATGCGCTGCTGCAATGAGCGTGGATAGGCCAGCGTGTGTCCCGCGATCGTCTTTGCTTTCAGGAATCGACCTCTCCCGGTGATATCCACGAGTGCGGCATCGACACCATCGCCGGATGTTCCAGACATGAGTCCCACGACGTACATTCCTTGACTCCTCCAGTGAACGTTTTGCCAGAGCGGTAGGATCGCTACGCTAATGGAACTATTCGGCAGGGTCAAGCAGGGAAACATCGCGACCACACTCCGGCAATCCATGCAGATCGTTGCGTTGACAACGATAGAACCCGATGCTACCGTCCTCGCCCATGTTGCGCGTTCGATCCATGCTCCTCCTCTGTGCCGTCCTCGTCATCGACGGCCTGCTCCTAACGCCTCTCACCCTCGCCGCCTTGCCGGGCGAACCGCTCAATATCGTCGTCACAATTCCGGTTCTCAAAGATCTGGCTCAGCAGGTCGGAGGGTCCCACGTACGAGTGACCTCTTTGTTGAGCGGCTATGAGAATGAGCACACATATTCGCCGAGACCGAGCGACTTGGTCGCAGTGCGAAAGGCCCGACTGTTGTTCGAGGTCGGGATCGGTCTTGAAGTATGGGTCTCTTCGCTGGTAAAGAATGCCGGAAGCCCGTCGCTTCGCGTGATTACGACATCTCAAGGAATCGGCCTGATTCGTGACCACGCAGGCCATCGAGACGGGGCACACCAGGGGGGACAAACGACCGGGTCAGGCGGCAACCCGCATATCTGGATGGATCCTGAAAACGTCGCCATCATGCTGCGCCATATTACGGAAGCCCTCATCGCAGCCGATCCCACACACGCCACAGACTTCCGAAACCATCAAGCCGTCTATCTTCAGCAATTAGATCGGCTGCGAAATGAACTCTCGGATCGAGTCAAACGGTTGCCAGACCGTCGTTTCGTTGCGCACCATCCAGCCTGGCCCTATCTGGCAAGGCGCTTTGGCTTCGACGTGGTCGCGACCATTCAGATGCAATCCGGCAGCGAGCCATCGGCCCTTCAGCTGCAATCCCTGATCGGCAAGATCAAGAAAGACCGAATCAAGGTTATCGTATCGGAGATTCAGCTCAGTCAAAAGATTCCTGAGTTACTTGCCAAGGAAACCAAGACACGAATCGTCGTCTTGACCACGCTACCGGGAGGCCTACCAGGGACCGAGACCTACATCGACATGCTCCGCTATAATGTGCTCCAATTAGCTAATGCCCTAGAGTTTCCATAGCGGCTTTGCAGGCTATGTCCTCAGCGTCGGAAGGAGCGCCGGGTTTCGTGCCAGACTTTCCCGAGCCTATTATTCGGTTTGACCACGCGTCGTTCGGATTTCCTGGCGTCATCGCGCTCAAGGACATCTCTCTTTCCATCAAGGCAGGTGAGTTTGTCGGCGTGATCGGCCCCAATGGATCTGGGAAAACCACACTCTGCCGAGCCGTACTCGGCCTCCTGGCTCCCGTCGAGGGCCATCTCCATATTTTCGATTGTGCCTGCGATGCATTGCGGTGTCACCACCGGGCGAAGATTGGATACCTCCCACAAAAAGGTGTCGTAGACCGTAATTTTCCAGTTACGGTCCTTGAAACGGTGATGATGGGCCGCTATGGAGCGTTGGGGTTGTTCAAGCGCCCAGGCCAGAAAGATCGGGGCATCGCAATCGAATCTCTCACTCATGTCGGAATGGAGAGACACAAGGACACGGCTCTGGGCCATCTTTCCGGCGGCCAGCAGCAGCGCGTATTCATTGCGAGGGCGTTAGCGCAACAGCCCAAAGTGCTCCTGCTCGATGAACCGACCACCGGACTCGATATTACCGCTCAGCATAATGTGATTGAGCTGGTTGAGCACCTGCACGATGAACTTGGACTCACTGTGGTCTTGATCACCCATGATATCAATATGGTCCGTTCGCGGGTGGACCGGCTCGTGCTCCTTAAGACTCGCCTCTACGCTGCAGGGCCTCCCGCTGATGTACTCAAACCAGAGATCCTCAGTGAGGTCTACGGGAAAGAACTGGTCATTACAGAGAAAGATCTCATCATCGTTGAGGACTATCACCACCATCATTGACCGCACGATACGATGCTTGAACTATTCACCTATGACTTCATGCAGCGTTCCCTCCTCGCGGCGGCGATGGTGGGGGGGCTCTGTTCCGTCATCGGTGTGTTTGTCGTGCTGCGAGGGTTGGCGTTTGTCGGAGCAGGCACGGCACATGCGGCGTTTGCCGGCGTGGCGCTGGGCTACCTCATGGGCTGGCCGCCGCTGGGTCTGGCGATTCTCTTCGGTCTTGCCACAGTGTGGATCACAGGCTGGGTCGAAGAAAGAGGCCGGATGAAATTGGACGTCTCGATCGGCATTCTCTACACCACCACGATGGCACTGGCTATTCTCTTCATCGGCCTCATGAAAGGCTACAACGCGGAAGTATACGGCTATTTATTCGGCAGCGTCCTGTCGGTCACAAGCGAAGAGTTGCGCATCATAGGCGGCCTGAGCGTCCTGGTGCTCGGTCTCATATTATTATTTTCCAAGGAACTCTACTTTATCGCCTTCGATCAAGAGATGGCCGAGGCCTCCGGTGTCCCAGCGCGAAGGATATTCTTTCTTCTGCTGACATTGGTCGCGCTCACGGTCGTCGTCTCTTTGAAAACTGTCGGCGCCATTCTCGTGTTTGCCATGATTCTGATCCCTGCCTCAACCGCGTATCAACTCACCTCCAGCCTCATGACACTCACCCTCTATTCCACCATCATCGGCGTGACCACGGCTATAGCTGGAGTGGTGATCTCTGCGACATGGGATGTGCCTTCGGGACCTGCGATCGTCCTTCTCGCCACAACGGTCTTCTTTATTTCGGTGCTGCTCTCTCCAAAAAGAATGAAGCGGCCTACGCATCTTCACGCGCACTAGCCCACATCATTTATGACGGCTCGTTGCGGGACCGCTACGCCACCTCGCGATCTCGCCGATCGAAGGCCCGTCGCGTAACAGCGGAGCAGCAGAGGCGATCATGAACAGTGAGGGTTTGATACCTCATTTCAACCTGATTAGAGGGGCCACCTGTGTCATTCATGAATCATTCAATGTCTTGCTCAGTCAATGTCTTGCAAAGTATCGGATGGCAGTGGTGATGCTCTCGATCGATGCAGAAGTGCCAAATCGTCATACAGTTGGAGAAGAGGAGGCAACTACGGGCCTAGGTGTGTGAGGCATACGACTTGCCCTGATGAGCCATGGCCTCGCGATACTGCCTCCCATATACACCAGCGGAGGACAATTCGTGTCGAGGTTTTTATTCACGCAATCATTCTTTGTATCAAGGAGGCATCTATCGATGCGTGCGAAACATCTCGTTTTTGTTGTTGGTGTTTTGGTCGCGGCTCTAGTGTGGTCGTCGGTCGGTCCCGCCAAGGCCGAATGGGTGCATGAGGGCCAAGCCAATGAAGGAAAATGGACCCTCGGAGCTCGGACCTCGGACCTGCTTCAATATCCAGACGCAAAGCTGGTCGGATGATACGAAGACCAGCATCGGTTCAACACTGATCAATCTTCAGGCCATGTTTGGGATTAATAAGCGGATGCGCCTCGGTTTCATGATGGAGTGGGAGCGCCGATCGATTGACAGTCGCAATCCGAGATTCGACTTTGGAACGCTGAATACCGTTTCACTATTGACGACGATGGAATTACGCCCAGGGCATTTTTCTGGTGTCACGCCCTATCTTTCGACGAGCATCGGCCTGAATGTGAATTCCTTCAGCGAGGCGGATGATGCTGAGAACCGCGGACTCAGGACGATCAGCCCGTCGAATACCTTTGCCTATCGATTGGCGTGAGGGTTAGATTTTCCGATGACACACAATCTGATGCTCAATACGGAAGCGGCATGGAAACGGAACCGTGGCGGACTTGAAATCAATAACCAAGATGCCGGCTCGGTCGATGCCTCTGGAGTCAGTCTCGTAGTCGGCGCTCGCTATACCTTTTAACTTCGGTGATCTGCATACCGCGTCGAATGTCTGCTCGATGCGGCATGCAGATTGTTTTAACACACCCGCACCATCGCCAACTCTGTCGTAGAGACTATCAGTAACAGAGAGTGGGGATCTTGTTCATGGCAGGACTTCCAATGAAAACCTGCCGCTCAGTGAGCCCTAGGA
>JBDTPK010000179.1:0-5915 GCA_039932735.1 Nitrospirota bacterium | reverse complement strand
CTTCAACCAGTCCACACGGCCCTCCGGCGTACGATAACCCACGTCGGCCGCAAAGCGCCAGCTTCGCCCGTCGACCGGATGCCAGTATCGATGCAGCACCCACTCGGCGGTCTTCTCCTGATGCCTGCGTCGCGCCCATCGCCAGAGACGATGCCAGAGCACATGATCGACTTTCCGGAACGTGCGCGTCGCCACAATGTGCCGGTGATACATCACCCAACCGAGGATCACCCGGTTGAGTGCATGGATCAAGTCAGCCTGTGCCGCCGCGCCGTTCGCTCGGATGATCGCTCGCACCTTCTGCAGGAACGCATGCACGTTCTGCCGTGAAGGCGTGACCAGCAACTTGCCGTGGTACTTGCGCACGTGCTGGCCCAGGAAGGTGAACCCCTCGTCGATATGCGCGACGCGGGTCTTTTCCGACGAGAGCATCAGCCCTCGGACGGCTAAGAACCGCTCAACCAGTGGCCTGACTTCGTGCTCGAGCACGTCGGGACGCTGGTGGAACGTGGCTGGCTGTTCACCTACGCCGCGGCCGTGTACAACCTGGTGCGGATGCGCAATCTCGTGGAGGCCCTGATATCAACCCACACGGTTTCCGCCGCGCGCACCGTCCTCCACAGCGGATTTCCACGGTGAGGGCTCCATCACGGATAGGCGTCGACGGCTCATGTGAGTGGGTTTGGGGCGCATCGGCCTCATTCAACCCTGGTTTTTCCGCAGCCTGCTAGGGCTTATGGAACCCCCACACGGTGAGGGTGTGTGAAGGCATCCGGACAGACAGCAAGTCGATACCCGCACCCACCATCCCGCAGGTCGCGCCATACGGCGAAGGCAAACTCAGGATAGCGCTTGACCCTCTCAGTGGTGGAGTCGCCGACCCTCACGTACGGTCAAGCTACTGCACGAGGTCGACGTTCAGCCATGACGAACGGACTTTTTTCTAACCAGGATATCTAGCGTGCCAGCTTGGCCGCAACGATGTCGACCTTCTCGATTGCAGGCGGCTGTGCCAAAAGCTCTGAGGCTTCTGCCTTAAGCAATGTCGCAACCCGTCCAGACAGATGGGCCTGCCGACCCGACTCGTCCAGGAAGGTGTCGAAAATGCCGAAGGTCGAGGGCCCGAGTTTGACGGCGTACCATGTGACCGTGGAGGGTTCATCCTGGACGATCGACAGGCCGTTCAGCAGAAAACTCTCCAAATCAGCCTCTTTCCCAGGCTTGGCTTCCAGTCGAACCCATAACGCGACCTTCACCTGGCTCGCATCTTTTTTCATCATGTTCATTTCCCCTTTCTAGAAAATGGTCGTTTTACATCATAAGACTTGAGCAACAATATCGTTCACTCGTTGTTCACGCGCATCGAAATGTTGGTCCCCTTCTGGCGCGGTGTCACCCTGTACCCGTCAACCGCTCTAATTTGGCTTGATACGATCCCACGCTGTGATCAACTAGGTTCTCACTTGAGGCGCCTAGCAAGCCGCCGCCTACCAATGCACCAAGGGAGAGCAGGGCCAAGTTGAGTCGCACTCAGGCCACCGTCCCCACACATCCGCATGAGTGGGCACGACGACCGTACCTACTCACGCGAGCTTTTTCCTCGTTATTGATCGATCTTGGTCTGTCCCGTCTGAGCATCGACATAGACTTTCTGGGTCTCGTTGTTGCTATCGATGATCTCGACCACATAACAGGTCCGCCCGCCATCCTTGCCAATTTCGGCCTCGACCGCCTTGCCCGGCACCGCGACCAACGCCTTTTTGACCGCATCTTCCAATAAGATGCTGGCGGACCCAGCCAATGTCTTGTTGGATTCGAACATGGCCCAGGCTGGACTACTCAACAAACTGACCGCCAACACTGCTGCTGCGACGGATGTACGCGTTTGCATTGGGTTCTCCTTTAATTGAGCACAGAGGTTGATGATGATGACGCCGTTCCCCCTACCGTTTCGGCTGGCCTTCGATGACCCTCCTTGTATTGGTTGATCGCGCGTTGATCGTTAGGGGTCATGATCACCCTACGGCAAGTCTTCGACACACAGAACTAGCCAAATCCCTAGGCGTCTGTAAAGGAATGGCGCCGTTCGGCCCTTCAATACTGAAAGGCATGCTCAGGGGTTTTATGCCTCGACGTAGTCTTCTCGCATCGCATTGGTGCGCTTCCGCGTCCCGAGACAGCTTGCAGAGTCGTGATGATCCGATGCGTGCTTGTGCAGTACGTGTGGGGGGTCGCACGGGCGAGCTCGTGAGATGCAGGATAAGGGTGTCGCTTCGAGCCAGCGATTGCAGCTGAAGGGCTCACGAATCATGCCGACCACGGATTCGCCTAGTTATCCTTCATTCCACACTTGATACGCTGTGTCGGGTCTCTGGGGCAAAGACCGATCGACCCGACGACGTGGAGTATTGACAGCACTCCACCATCCTCGATCATGGGCACCAGTCCGATCGAACACGGCTGGCGCGAAGACTCTGCGAGTGACGCGTAGTGCTGGGTAGAGGGCTGCGGGAGGCTGAGCCTCCTGCTTAATGTTGTTCCCCTCTGGAACGGGTTTCCATCGCCACTGGCATGGTGACGCTGGCGGTGCCTTCAAACAGAATATCCGCAACGAGCGCCCCCGGGGTGGAGTAGGCACGCTGCGGTTGCTGCTGCGCCATCGTCATCACCGTGGTCACCTCGCCGCTCGTGTGTGTACCCGTGATTGCGGATTGCATCTTTGCGATTCGCTCTGACAGATCGACTCGGGCCGCTTCCTGGACTTTATTTCGTAATGATTGATCGACCTGTTGCCAATATCCCACCTTGATCATGTCCAACATGATTTTCGACTCGCTGGCCATCTGAAGATCAGGGAACGTCAGCACGGACCCCACGCCTTCCAGTTGCGGCGTGCCCCAATAATAGATCATGCCATTGAGATTCCCAGCGGTGCGGATAGTCATCAGCACTCTCCCTGACGAGTCTGAAGCGGTGGCCTGTTCGATGACTATATCCTTTCCTTCGATCTTCATGGGTTGGTGAAGCAGCTTCTCCTGCAGCCCTTGGTTTACCAAGGAGTACGGCACGGTCACCGACGCCAAGACTTTATACGGCTGCCCGTCAAGGAGGGCTGCACCGGAAGTGACTGTCATGGCACTGTCAGACGGCTTCCCGCAGGAATTTTCAAAAGTCGCCGTCGGTGTTTCCTTGACGACCATAGGAATGGTCGTTCGCAGCCCCATACCC
Source organism: Nitrospirota bacterium (assembly GCA_039932735.1). Lineage (GTDB taxonomy): Bacteria > Nitrospirota > Nitrospiria > Nitrospirales > Nitrospiraceae > Palsa-1315. Next base: position 2,687 of record JBDTPK010000179.1, on the reverse strand, counting down.
TTTAAGGTTCCAATCGCTATTTCTGCAGGTTTTCCGTAAATGCAGGCCTGCATGTTAAAGGCGGCCACGTTCGCAGCGACCGGCGCTTGTAATCGTGTCCAGACCTGTTTCAATGGAATCTGGAATCCTCCTGCATCAACGGTCTGCTTGATGGTCTGGACCAGCATGCCGCGGTTTAAGAGCTCCCCCAGCTGGTCGTTGACCGGGCTATTAAACATGTTGCACTTACTCTCGCTCTCAGGTTTGAGTGCGATGACCATTTGAGGGTTTATCAAACTCAGGACGAATACGTCGCCCACTTGCTCGATCTCGAGTTGGCCCGTGGTATCAAGCACCGGATAGAGCGGATCTAACCGACAGCCGCGGAGGACCTCTTTGGCTTCAATTGCTCCTCTGTATGTGGCATGGAGGCTCACCCGGCCATCTTGAATGGTGACTTGTGGCTGTCCTTCTCTGACGAAATCCCACCGATAGTCGTGCCCCAACGGATGCTGAGCTTCAGTGAAGCCTTCCGGCATGGTCGCCTGTAAGGTCCGTTCAAGGGACGTGAGATCGATGACTAGCGTGACAGGAAGCATTGAGTCAGGAAGATGAGACACGGGTACCTGAATGGTGCCGCGGGCTGGCGCAGTATCTTGCGTAGCGGGACCCGAACTCGCAGTATACGGCGGTAGCGTATGGCTGCATGCGACAGCCACGCATATACAAGATACCAACGCAAGGCTTTGTGTCCACGTTCTCATGGTTTTCTCCTTGGGGGTCACCCCGATGTCATGTGAGTTGGGCGAAGGACCTTGACCCGGCGGCCCGTACCTTAACCGGACATGTGTCTCGCCAGTGCTTGAGCAGGGAGCGCGAAGGCTACCAGCGCGACCGTGATGGTTATGAACGCCAGAAAGGGAAATAACCCCTGTTCTCGGCCTTGCGTGTCCATACTATTCCCTTTTTATAGTTGACGTTCCAAGAGAGATCACCTACGCGGCGATGCCACAGAGTCAGACCCACGGTCAGTGGACCGCCGATAACAATCTATTCGGGAGGCAGCTTTGCCCCTTTGGCCCGAGTTTCCGAAAGGCCGATGGCAATGGCTTGCTTTCTACTTTTGACTTGTTTGCCATTCTTCCCGCTCTTCAAGCTACCTTCCTTTAGTTTATGCATCGCACGCTTGACCGATCGCTGTGCACTCTTGCCATACCTGGCCATGTTTTCCATCCTTCTGAGCATTGATTCGAGAATACACTCGGATGCCAGTATAATTATGAACCATCGGGACTTGGCCTACCAAATGTTAGTCGTTGACTCTCTATATACTTGCTCCCTCAGTTTGGAACGACTAGCACTTACCCTAGCTTACATTTTTCACGTGTTGTCACAAACGCGAGGCGTCCACCCATGCATGATGGACATGCGCGATCCTACGCGTGCCATGGCCCGGTCAACGTTGGGACACGTTGGTACCATGCGTCCGTCACGCGTTGAGGTGGGCGCGTCCGATACTCCGCATTGTGGCTGCGAGCCCGCAATGCAGTGTCGTGATGAGGAGCGCCTCCGGGCCACGGCCATTCACAACCCGGAGGAGTACGCCAGGGAGCCACTCATCAAACGTTGTCCCGGAGTGGATGTCCACCACGAGACGGTGCGCGGTGTGTATCCGCGTGTCGGGGCTCACCGGAGCGCGGGGGCAGTATATGCGCACGTGTGACACGATGACGGCCGACCTGCTGCCTTTGCGCGATTGGCTGACCGCCCAGGGCGTGACGCAGATCGCCATGGAGAAAGTTGTCAAGAAGTCCGTTGAAATTTTCTGAGCGGGTCCCATGTTGTCTCACGCTGCCGTCTGCGCCTGAACCAATTGCGGCTCCGCGTGCTGGGCCTCGATCGTCGCTCTGACCTCCGCCATCCCTGTAAACCCTGTCACGCACTTTAACCGCGGCTCGCAATAGCGCAAGACCGTACCCAGCCCACATCTTCAGTCGATGCACCGTCCACAGCTCCTCGAACGCCTCCAGGAGGGACTCCGCTGCAAACTCGTTTCTGGTCCGCAGGACCAGCCAAGCCATCGTGACCAGCGCAAGCGATCTATTCGCTGCGGAATGATGGTGGTGATGGGAGCACCCGACGCGCCGGGCATGCCCAATCCTATAACTGATTGAGACTGGCATGACTAGGGAACTGCCGATGCGCTGAACAGTTTGGGCACATATCGACCCATCAATCCTACAGAAAGTCCAGTCTCTTCACGTCCCCATATTGTATGGATAAATTCTGCTCATTGGATCGTGACTCATCAAGGGATCAGACGGACCGTACACCTCGTGTCTAGCAGGATCGCAGCTGTTCAGTAAATCCACGGCACTAGTGCAGAGAGGTGCGGGAGAGTCAGGCATGGCCGTCATGGATGTTTCCTCATCCGAAGGACGAGGAGTCCGATGAGCACAATGAATACCATACCTCCAGCGACCGCGAGACCTCGGTGAACTGTGGCAGACGCCTGCGCCCATGTTTCCCCTAAACTATAGCCAAGCCCCAGGAACGTCGCCGACCATATGAGTGCTCCCGTGTAGGCGAAGGGCATAAAGATGACCACCGGCAAATTCGATGATCCTGCCACGAGGGCGACGAGATGTCGAACGCCCGGCACGAAGTAGCCGAAGATGAGGGCATATTTTCCCCACCGAACATACCAG
>JBDTPK010000178.1:0-5918 GCA_039932735.1 Nitrospirota bacterium | reverse complement strand
ATTCCGCCGAACGGGCGGGCCTTTCCTATGAGGCCCTGCTGCAGCGCATCCTCGGTTTGGGTTTACGCTGGCACCCTCCCGTCATCCCTACCAATCGCACTGTCTCGGTGCCCACTCGAGTCGGCGAGTGATACGCCCTGCTCCGTCTAGCAGGATGCATAAAAACTCAGTTGACGGTCAAATCTCGCTGTGTTCTTACGCGTGGCGTTGACACATGAATAACTCGCAGGATGCTCAAAAATGCCGACCAGCAAGGCCGCAGCGAGCGAAGAGTCGAGCGCACGCTTCGGTACGTTTCGCCTCTGAGCGACACGAGAACACCGCTGGTGGACTTTTTCAGCATCCTGCGAGGTTCTCATTTACTTGCGCCATACGTCGCTGGCCGCGAGCTGAACGAACAACGGGAAGGAGCGCGCGGTGTTGTCGTCGCGCGTCGCCACTCGACGGACATGCTTGAGGTACCCCCACATCCGTTCCACCAGATTGCGCTCCTTGTGCAGCGCGGTGCCGTAGGCGCGAAGGACCGTCCGGTTCGACCTCGGGTGGGCACCGCCAAAGCCCCGGTCTGTTGAATCCATGTGCCCAGCGCCTCCGCCTCATCGCCCGTGTCGGCCCGCACGGCGTGGGCGTGACACCCCTCCAGCCGCGCCTGGGCTTGGGGACCGTCATGCCGTTCGCCCCCCGGCACGATGAACCGGCGCGGATGGCCCCACGCCTCGCACACGGCCTGCAGTTTCGGGGTAACCCCGCCCCGGCAACGTCCTACGTCGGCTGCCCTTGTTACGCCCGCGGCGTGTTGAAAGGCGCGAATGAGGGTGGCATCGATCCTCAGCCATTCCGTGTCGGCATCGACCGCCCGCGTAGGGACATCATGTGCCAGCTCCCGGCGTTCGCCCACCTTCGAACCCGTGGGTGGCCCCCAGCCCCCCGCCCGTCCACGCGGGGCAAGGCGCGCCAGGGCGCACCCGTACGACGGATCCACCTCACCGCCTCGACAAAGCGCCGATGATCGCCCGTGCGGCCCACAGCGCTGGCGTTGCCGGGGAGCGAATCGTTGATCCGCTCCCCCTGATCCTCTCGCAAATAGGGCGCGTAGGCCATGAAGACCTCCCTCTTGGAGAGATTCTCGCGCAATGTTCACTACCTGTCGACAGCCCCTAGTGTCCGGCGGATGCCTTATCCGTTTGGACAGCCAAGAGAACTTTTTTCTCAGGGATCTGTGTCAACAGATCGGCACGAATCTGGAAAATGCCTGGGATCCGTTGCCCCATGGCATAGGCCAGCCCGTTGGCATGGCTCCCAATCGAGAGTTTCCCTGCAACCTTCCCGTCCTTTCCCGTGGCGACAAACTCTGCTGCCGCGGTCACGAGACCATAGGGTGCCAACGGCCCAGCCTGTTTGACCACACGATCCTCGGCTGGAACATTCGCGACACGGCTGACAAATAAGTCAATGGCCTGTTGGTCCAATTTTTCGGTCGGTTGATCCTCCAAGACCCATTCGTTCTGCTGGTTGATCAAGACATACTGCTCGGTCGAGCTTTTGACGGAGAGCATGGCGATGTCGGTGTAGTCGATGCCGAGTAGCCGCTTGTCTTGGAACGCAAAGAGATCTTTAGTCAGATCTCTGATTGCGTTGGGATTGACGCGATACAGCGGGCCAGTGAGACTCGTCTCTGCAAAGGCTTCGCCGCTGGCTGGGTTCGGTTGGTACAGCTTGACGGTCTGGTCGCCATCGGCCGTATGGATCATGACCTTCACTTTCGGCTGGGTGAACGTTCTGGCCAGCGAATCACGCTCAGCCCCTGGGTCGACGATGCCCAGCGCCTTTAGGTCCTCGAGCCTCAATAAAAGAATCCGTACCTCCGTTTGATCGGCTTCGCCTTCAATCGGGTAGCGGAGCTTCCATTTGCTCTTGGGTTTTCCCTGTACTTGATAGAGCACAATTTCGGTGGTCTCATAGGTGAGGCGGATGCGATCGACGTCGCTTTGTGACAAGCGCAAAAGGTCTTTTCGGCGAAAGGTCATCAATGTCTTGTTCACGAAATCTTTAGGGGCCAACGTGGTGAGCAGAACCTTGCGATCCGATTCACGAAGGACATACAGGGTAGAGGTAAGGGGACCACTATTCCCGATGGAGAATGTCTCCCGTGCGGCGCCGGCTGAGACTGTGATGGTGGCCACTGGATTGTCGAGGCCAAAGGGAGTCAGGTTGGTCGGATGGTCTTCCACAGCGCGAATCACGGTGCCTGTGACCAAAGCTCGAATCAGGTTTTGTACTTCCCGATGATCGGCTTCGGTGCTGAGAGGAGCGGTCAACACCCAGCCCTTCTCAGGAGTCCGAGCAAACACGAGCTCCTGTTGGTCAGTCTTGATGGTGAGCCCGGAGAGGGTGTCCTGGTCGAAGAGCAACACCTTCTTGTCAGCGGTGTCTTGCTGCTCATGCGATTCTTTCTGTGGGAGCTCGATGACATAGAGGTACAGTCCGAGGCCGGACAGGACTAGTACCATGAGGAGTGTCGGCCAATACCTCATGGGCTAGAGGCGCCGACGCCTGCGCCAAACCATGATGCCGGAGAAAAACATGGTGGCCGGCAGGAGGATCACTTGCAGATAGAGTAGGGCTCGTTCCTGCAAGGGGTTAGGGGTAAAGGGTCGAAGCGCGGAGTCCCGAGGGGCAATCGTCAAGATATTCCGTTCTTCGGCCAGCCACCCGACCGAGTGGAGGAAAAAATCGCTATTGCCGGGAAAATTCACAAAGGCATTGGTTGCAAACGTCGAGTTGCCGATGACCACGATCGCCGGTCTGGCCTTGCCTTCCTCTGGTGCAACTTTTGGCGAAAGGGCCACAGCCATCGGCAGGGGGCCTTTGATGTCTTGTTTTTCATCGAGGTTGACGACGCGGCCCTTCAGATCGGTTTCTGCCCAGCTGTTCGGCGACGTTCGGGCGAGCGGCACGTAGTCCCATGCGCTGCCGACCTGTTCATCAAAGGTAATATGTCGTGCGAGAGGAAACAGCACGGCGGCGGAGAGGTCCTGCGTTATTTCATGTTCTGTGAACGTGCGGACAAGCAGGGACGTTAGATCGCCCTGAGCTAATCGATCTTGCAAATCGACCAGGACCCCAGGCCCCACCCCTAGACCCCACCGCTTGAGCAAAGGATTTAGGTCGGCCTGCGTATCCGGATCGATCAGCAGCAGAAGATGGCCGCCCTTTTCCACATAGGTGTGAATCCGTTCTTGTTCCTCTTTGGTCACGGGCCGACGGGGACCGGCGAGGACAAGGATGGCAGTGTTTTCCGGCACGACTGACTCTTTCAGCAAGCTGAGGGTGCCGACATCGTACCCCTGCTTGAACAAGATCTCTCGTGCGGAAGACAGCCCCGTTCGCTCTTGATCGTCGAGACTCGGCTCCCCGTGCCCTTCGAGAAAGAGCACGCGTTTCTTGCTATCTTGAGAGACACGGATCAGGGCTCCTGTCAGCTCCGATTCAGAGGGCGCGTTGACCCGAACGCTCTGCCCGGCGCTTTCAAACACAGCCGTATCGGTTCTGGTAATGCCATATTGCTGGGCGATTTTCGGCTGCCGTTCCGGATCGACGAACTCCACGGAAATCATCGAGCTGGCTTGTCGATAACTATCGAGCCGTTCTTTGTAGGATTGGTAGCCGGGGTCCTTTTCTCTGGTGAAGACGGTGATGGTCACCTCGCGCGGAAGGCTCCGCAACAGGCGACGCGTTTGCGGGGCAAGGGAGAAATTCTGATTCTCCGACAGATCCCAACGAATGGAGTGGCGGGCAGCCAGAAAATTGACAATGACAAGAATGCCGACGAAAAGAAGGATCATCAACAAACTGTTCGCCCCGATACGCGTCGAGCGGCGGGCGTAGAAGGCTTTCAGACTACTGACATGGGCGATAAAGAACATGATGAGGGAGAGAAGGGCCGCTCCTCCCAGGAGAGCTATCAGCCAGAGTTTCTCCGGAACCAGGCTATACCCGATCACTCCGGCCGCAGCCAGAGCCACGCCAATCAAGCCAAATGGAATCGTCTTCACAGTCATTTCCACCGTGCCGAGTCTACGACTCGGTGCGCCAAAAACAGCATCAAGGCAAGACTGCTTAAAAAGTATACGAGGTCTTTCGTATCGATCAGCCCACGCACTAAATGGTCGTAGTGCTCCATGAACGAGAGATACGAGACGGCCTGTCCGATAGCCGTATCCCCGAGCAGTGAGCCCACGCCGGCGAGGAGCCATAAAACCAGTAAGAGGCCTATGCTAACAAAGGCCGCGACAATCTGGTTTTCAGTCAGTGCCGACGCCAGCACGCCGACAGAGAGAAAGAGGGCTCCCAGTAAGACCAGCCCAAGATAGCCGGTCAGCACGGGATACCAATCGAAGTCACAGAAGAGGGCGAGCATGAGCGGCATGAGACCGGTCAGCCCGACTAAGCCCAGAAAGATAAGGAAGACGCTCAGGAACTTCCCCGCCACGATTTCGTTGATGCCGACCGGAGCGGTCAGCAAGAATTCAAACGTGCGGAGTTTACGTTCTTCGGCGAAAAGCCGCATCGTCAAGATCGGCAAAATAATCAGGAGTATAAACCGTGTGCTCGCAAACAGATTCCGGAAGACCAGATCGTTCAGATTAATTTGGGCGCTTCCCTGCGCCTGCATCAACTGAATCGCTTGGGCTCCGGCAAAGACCACGTAGAGATAGGCGAGCAGTCCCACGATCAGGAGAAACACGGCTCCCACGGCATACACCACGGGCGAGACGAAATACGAACGCAGCTCTTTGGCGATGATGGCTTGAACTGGCGTCATGCTGGCTGGCCTGCTGGTTCTGCTGAGGTGACCCCTGCTTCCGGCGCAAGGCCTTCCTCCTGTCTGGTCAGTTGGAGGAAGACGTCTTCCAACGTCATGGAAATGGCTTTCAGTTCGAGCAGCCCCCATCCGCTGGTGACCGCCAGGCGTACCACCTCTTCCCGCACATCCCGACCAAGTTCGCATTCCAGGAGAAAGGTACCGGAGGCGCTGCTCGTGAATACGTTCTGGACCCCCTGCACTGCCTTCAAGCGGCAATCAGTATCCGCGGCAGGAGATTTGAGGGTCAGCGAGATCTTTTCGGATTGGCGCAGGCGCGCGGAGAGTTGCTCGGGTGAGTCTTCGGCCACAATACGCCCGCCGCTAATGATCACGACACGCTGGCACACGGCGGTCGCTTCGGGAAGGATATGGGTACTCAGAATGACGGAATGGGATCCAGCCAGATTCTTGATCAATCCTCGGATCTCGATAATCTGTTTCGGGTCGAGCCCAACAGTCGGTTCATCCAGGATTAAGACCTGGGGGTCGTGCAGCAGTGCCTGAGCCAGCCCGACGCGTTGGCGATATCCGCGTGACAGATTCCCGATGAGCCGGTGTTGCACCGTGCCAAGGCCGAGTCGCTCGATTTCACGCTGCATGGACGAGGTGAGAATTTTCCCACCCAGACCACGGAGGCGGCCCACGAACTGAAGATACTCTGTGACCGTCAATTCCTGGTAGACCGGGGGAGTCTCCGGCAAGTAGCCGATCCGGCGTTTCACTTCCATCGGCTGGTCCGCACAATCGAATCCCGCCACCCGAACCGTACCTTCAGTGGCCAGCATAAAGCAGGTGAGAATACGCATCGTGGTGGTTTTACCTGCCCCATTTGGGCCCAGGAATGCCAACACCTCGCCTTTGCCGACCGAGAAACTGACGCGATCGAGTGCGGTATGTTGTCCATACCGCTTCGTGATCTTCTGGACTTCAATCATATGTGGTGATGATTTGGATCGGTTGAGTTGGGGAGTGCTGCCTGCTGGGCGATCATTGCACACTCACAGACAACACGCGGACATCTTACTCAGTCGGATTGAGGCAGTCAATATTG
>JBDTPK010000177.1:0-5991 GCA_039932735.1 Nitrospirota bacterium | reverse complement strand
CGCAGACATGGATCGCCTTCGTCGGATATTCTTTTCCGCACTCGCGGCAGACTAGGGCTTTCATTGTGGCCATGGCGATTCCACCTCGCTCGGTCAATAATTACGGCCGGACGGCACAGCCAGCAAACGGATCGCCGTCGTCGAACAGTTCGGTAATCGTCGGGTGCGCGCCGCACAGTGCGCAGTCGGGATTGCGTTTCACGTTGATTTCTCTGAACTGCGTCTTCTTTGCATCGAAATCCAGGAACCGGTTTGTGAGAGGACGACCGATTCCCAGAATGAGCTTCAAGGCCTCGGTGGCTTGGATTGTGCCGATGATGCCGGCTAATACGCCGATCACGCCCGCCTCTTGACAGGAGGCCACCAGCCCCGCCGGCGGCGGAGTCTTGAAGATACAACGATAACAGGCGGACTGCTTCGGCACAATGGTCGTCACGCGCCCATCAAAGCGGAGGATGCCGCCGTGGATCAACGGTTTTCCGGCAAAGAAACAGGCGTCGTTGATCAAAAACTTGGCCGTAAAGTTATCAACCCCATCAATGACAATGTCGTAATCGCCGATGATCTTCAGCGCATTGCCGGCTGTCAGCCGCTCTTCGTACATCGAGACCTGGACGTCGGGGTTCAATGCCTGAATCTTGTCTTGACCCGAGAGAACTTTAGGGCGGCCCACGTCCGACGTATGGTGAAGAATTTGCCGTTGAAGATTGGTCAGGTCCACCACATCGCTATCGATGAGCCCGATGGTGCCGACACCGGCTGCGGCCAGATAGAGCGCTGCCGGCGAACCAAGTCCTCCCGCGCCGACTAGGAGAATCTTGGCCTTGGCAATCTTCTTCTGTCCCTTGCCACCGACCTCAGGCAACAGGATATGCCGGCTGTACCTGCTTATCTGATCTTCGGTAAATTCCATGTTTGCCGGGATACTGAAAACGGCCTCCAACTTTGTTCTCGGTTCGAAGAAATCCTCAATGTTGGGCCGCCATTTTCAGCATCCCTCCTCGCTTAACGTATGAACGGGACTCAAATGTTAAAATATTTTTCAATACTAATGTATCGTTCCCCCGTGTCGCATAGGATGGTCACCACATTCTTGCCTGGCCCAAGCTCCTGGGCCACTTTCTGGGCGGCGAACACGTTGGCCCCGGCGGAAATGCCCACTAAGAGGCCTTCTTTTTTCGAGAGCTGCTTGGCCGTTTGATAGGCCTCGTCGTCGGTCACGGTCATCACCCGATCGATAATGGCACGGTTCAACACTTTTGGGACAAACCCCGCGCCGATTCCCTGAATCTTATGGGGCCCTGGCTCTCCCCCTGATAAGACCGGCGATCCGGCTGGTTCAACGGCGATCACTTTCACCTGAGGATTCCGTTCCTTGAACAGTTCGCCGCATCCGGTAATGGTGCCGCCTGTGCCCACTGCCGCCACAAACGCATCGATTGTTCCGTCGAGCGCCTCGAGAATCTCAACCGCCGTGGTCTTTTTATGCATGGCCGGATTGGCCGGGTTTGAAAATTGATCAGGCATAAAATACGACGGATTCTGTGCGATGATGCTTTCCGATTCGCGGATCGCACCCTTCATGCCTTCCCAGGCCGGCGTCAACACGAGCTGTGCTCCATAGGACGACAAGAGGCTCGCCCGCTCCATGCTCATGCTCTCCGGCATGACGAGAATCAGCTTATAGCCCCGGACCGCTGCGACGAGTGCCAATCCGATTCCGGTGTTTCCGCTGGTCGGTTCGACGATGGTGCCGCCAGGCTTTAATGCCCCCAGTCGTTCCGCCTCGTTGATCATATTGAGGCAGATGCGATCCTTGACGCTTCCACCGGGATTAAAGAACTCGACTTTCCCATAGATCGTCGCTCCACCTACAGGGGATAACCGGTTCAAACGGACGAGGGGAGTCCGTCCAATGAGTTCGGTAATGTCTTTGTGCGCGGTCATCGTCACCGACCACCTCCCATATAAAACAAGAACTCAACCCGGTCGCCGTCGTTCAGGCTGGTGGTGGCGAGATGATCCCGGTCCAACACGGTGTCATTCACTTCGACCGCAACCATTTGTGGTTCAATCTTTTTGGCCTGGAGAAGATCGAGGACTGTTCCCCCTGAAATCTCTTCTGCTTTCCCATTGATTTTGACCTGCATCAAGACTCCTAACATGGCCAAGAGATTTAGCAATTTCAACACGTTATCAAAGCGGATCCGCCAAAGTCAAGGCAACAAAACCAGTCGTTTCGAGCCTTGACTTTGTCCGCGATCCGCCACCACTATGCCTTCTTTTGGATGAGCGATCACATGTGGAAACGCAACTTCATGTTCCGGTCCGATGAGGCCCTTCCGCTCGAAGAGTCTGAAAACGAGCTCTTCCACGATACCGATCCCGCCATGGATAGCACCGGACTCCAGTTAGAGAAGTTTTTATCGGTATGGATTCAAGGCAATGGGGAGGACGATCGTCCAACAGCCTTCACGAACATGTATGTCCGCACAGCGACGTTGGATTTCCAGAAGCGGGTCGGATTTCTGCAGCCTCTCCAAGGCCGCTCTCACCAGATCAAACAATTGCTCACGCCGGATCAAAAGCAGTTTCTGCAACAGTGGCTCGTGACCTCCGCGCCCCAAGCCTGGGAGGCGACGGACGATCATTTCAAAATGTTGTTTGAGCTCGAATAGTATCTGTCATCACTATGAGAGTCATCCTCTCCCATTCCATCGTGTGCTCGTGCTGCCTCGCGCTGTTGATGCTCGTCGTTCCAGTCGGGTCCGGATGGTGCGCGACGGTGGAGGTCTACTATGGGCCGGACGATGCACCACTTAATCGTCTGACGACGCTCTATCGGGATGCGACACGCTACCTCTATGTGGCGGTCTATGGGCTGACTTCTCCCCGTGCGGTGGAGGCGATGGTCGCCGCGAAGAAACGGGGAGTCGATGTGCGTCTGATCACAGATCTGAAGCGCACTGAAGATGTGAAGCAGCTCACGGCGCTTCGTACCTTATATTTGGCCGGCATTCCTATTCTCGTGAACGAGCACGATGGGCTGATGCACTTGAAACAGGTGGTGATCGACGATGACGTGAATGCTTCCGGCTCCATGAACCATACGACGAGCGGTAATCGCTATAACGATGAGCGGCTCGACGTCATTACCGATCATGCGATCACCGTCAAGGCCCGGCAGAAGTTCTTGGCGATGTGGAACGATCACACGAGGTATCGGCACTGGGAGTCGCACTGAAGGCCATGGCCGACTCGATGGAACAGACCGACGTCGTGGTCGTGGGGGCAGGGGGTGGCGGTGCCGTCTTAGCCCTGGCGCTGGCGAAACAGGGGATCAGCACCGTGGTGTTAGATCAGGCCGTTGGCCCGCCTAAGGGACTGCGGGGAGAAATCCTCCAACCGAACGGACAACGAGTACTCGATCGTTTGGGCGTGTTGCCATCGTTGCCGGCTGAAGCCACGAGGTCTGTGCGGATCTTTCATTTTTGCCGGGCCGGAGGGAGGCGCCTCTGCAGCATCGACTACGGCGATTTGCCTGCACCCTACAATCGCGCCATCGTGACCTTGCCGAACGTGGCCCATCATGCCATTGTCGCAGCGGTGCAACAGCAGAAGAGTGTGACGCTCCGCTACGGGACTTCCTTCACGGGGCTCTTGCGCGAGGGAAACCAGGTGGTGGGATTATCCACCCAAGGGCCAGATGGCACGAGCACGATCCGCGCAAAAATTGTCGTCGGCGCCGATGGCGCCTTTTCGAAAGTGCGAGACGCCCTGAAGATTCCTGCCGACCTGTATCTCTATCCTGACGGGTATCTCATTGCGATTATTGAATCGGAGGAGCCGGTCACGGAATCATTCTACTATATCGGCCACAGGGCCATCTTGGGTCTGTTCCCTGCGACGGGGAACAAAGTCTATCTCTTCTACATGATTCCCAGCGGCTCGTTAGAGGCGCTGAAGCAGCGAGGGATCCCTGCCTTGCAGCACACGTGGAGCCAGATCGCACCGCAGTTTGTTGGGCTGTTTCGACGTCTGAGCGATTGGAGCCAGACCGCCTATATGCCGACCGGGCGGGTACGCACACCAACCTGGGTGGCGGACGGAGCTGTGTTGATCGGCGATGCCGCCCATGCGATGAATCCCCATGCGTCGCAGGGGCGCATGCAGGCCATGGTCGATGCCATGGCGCTCTCCGATCTGTTGCCAGGCTGTCTTGCCGATCGGGATTATTCCGCCGCCAGGCTGAAAGAATTTGAACGAGCTAGGCGACCACACGTCACCATGTTGCAAGAATTAGCCGATCAACAAGTGTTTTATTGGAATACGGGAAATCCCGTGGTGGCCTTCCTCCGCGATCGCGTGTTTCAGACGCTGGATCGGAACGCACGGCTTCGCTATCAGGTCCTCTCGACCACGGCGGGGTTGCGGACGACACCGCCGTTCAGTCCGATTGATCGCGTGATTGCCGCGGGGTTTCTCCCAGATATCCGTGCGCATGAGCGAGCATCACATTCAATGTCGTCATGAGAAATATGGGCACGGCTGAACGTCTGATCGAGGGATTGCCGAACGACACACAGAAGCTGCTGCGGACCTACGTGAAGGAGGTCAATGCTGTATTCGGGGATCAGCTGGAAGGCATGGTGCTGTACGGCAGCGCCGTTCGGGGGGAATTTCTCTCAGGTCGCTCCAACCTGAACATACTCCTCTTGGTCTCATCCTACGACAGCGCCGTCCTCAAACAGTATAGTGCGTTGCACCGTCGATGGGGCAAGGAGCAGATTGTGGTTCCCCTCTTTCTGACGGAAGAGGACCTGCACCTTTTGGCACCGGTCTTCCCACTTGAATTTCTAGAGATCCAGGAACAGCATCGCGTGCTTGACGGCCGCGATCCCTTCATCGGTTTTCACGTGAAGACCGATCGGCTGAGGGATGCCGTGGTCCAGGGCCTCACGAGTCATGTCTTACGTCTGCGTCAGCGCTATGTCGAAGGGGAGGGAAGCGACGAAGCCACGACGATCTTGCTGCCGCTTTCAATCACCTCGATCGTTCCACTGTTGCGCGGGGTCCAACGTCTCCTCGGACGTCCTACCCTCTCTCACTCCGACGCGGTGATCTCGGACGTGGGTGAGGAGTTGAAACTAGATCTACAGGGGTTGCTGGATGTCTGGCTGCTCAAGCGTGGACAGATTTCTCCAGGCCCCCACGAAGTGCCTCGTCTTTTTGACCGATACCTGCACGCCACAATAGTGCTCACCCGCGCAGTTGAGCAACTTCCTCAGTTAGAGCCGCGATGACGAGGACCTTCAGTATGGCAATGGCGCTTTGCCTCGTCGTCTTTGAGGGCCTGGCTCAGGCTTCGTTCTATGAACGGCCCAAGATCCAGTTGCCTGGGCCTCAAGGCTATGTGAGCGACCATGCGCAGGCCATCAATGGGGACTGGAAGGAGCGCATCCGGTCCGTCTGCCAAGATCTCGAGCGGAAGACCGGCGTGGAAATGGTGGTGGTGACCGTTCCGAGCATCAAGCCCTTCGGGTCGGCCAACGAGTACGCGACGGCGCTCTATGAAAAGTGGGGGATCGGTTCGACGCAACAAGAACATGGCATGATGGTGTTGGTTGCGGTGCAGGAACGACAGGCTGCGATTACGCTGGGTCGGCAGATGTTGCCGGTGATTACTCCGGCGGTGGTGAATCAAGTTGGACATGAGAGCCTGCAGCCATCAATTGAGCTGGGACGTTTCGGCGAAGGTCTCTATCTCACCGTAGTGGCGTTGGCATCACCTGCGCAGGAAGTGCGTGTCGGCGACGTCACGAAGAAACACTCCAAAGGCCTCGGGCTCTGGCTGGCTCTCTTTACCAGCAGCGGGGCGCTCTGGTTTTTCTGGTGGATCACTCGTCCGGATCTCAGGCATCCCTACAGTCGGATCAAAAAAGGCGAATATTGGGGAACAGGGCAGGGGGGATTGGGGGGTAATTTTGGAGG
>JBDTPK010000176.1:0-6053 GCA_039932735.1 Nitrospirota bacterium | reverse complement strand
TGTCGCCATTTGCACGTCACCTCTCTTCGGGGACGGGCGCAGCGGTGGGGGATCGGCGGGCGACCGGGTTGCCCCATGAGGTGATTCAGGACGACGGACGTTTGATTGCGGACTTTCACGGAGTCGGAGTTCTGGTGATAGACAGTGTGGAGGGGCGAGCTGATGGCTATCTGATCAAGCCGGAAACCCTGCACGCGAACTTGATTGAATATCTGTTTCATCTCGCCCTCATCGAACTCTTACGACGTCGGGGGCTCTATACGATTCACGCGACTGCGCTGGAAAAACATGGGCGAGGGGTCTTGATTCCGGGGACTAGCGGCCGAGGTAAGACAACGTCCTTTATCTCGCTGCTTCGCTCGGGTTATCGTTATCTATCGGATGATCATCCGTTGATTCGAGATGCCGGGACGCATGTGGATATGCTCCCCTTTCCCATCAAAATTAACGTGACCGACGCAACGGTGGATTTTTTCCCCGAGCTCAGGCAAGCGCCAGAGAGCGTACTCCGTCCCGGGACCCCCAAGCGGGCTTTTTACGCCGAGGAAATGTATCCGACTTCGGTCGGTGATTCCTGTCAGGCTGCCATCGTCCTGTTTCCTCATGTCGTCGATGCCCCTCACAGTCAACTCGAGCTGCTCCCTAAGAGTCGAGCACTGGAAGTCCTCCTCCCGCAGGCGCTATTGGTCTACGATCAAGAGGTGGCCAGACGAGAATTTCAGGTCTTAGCGAAACTGGTCCAACAGGTGGACTGTTACCGTTTGCACTTTGGTCG
The DNA here is from genome assembly GCA_039932735.1 of Nitrospirota bacterium. Taxonomy (GTDB): domain Bacteria; phylum Nitrospirota; class Nitrospiria; order Nitrospirales; family Nitrospiraceae; genus Palsa-1315. The sequence continues at coordinate 5,278 of JBDTPK010000176.1, read as the reverse complement.
AGACATCCTCGACTTGCCTAAACTGATCACGCCCCTTCTTGAACATGAGCGAGGATGATGATACGGCCCACCTCTGGAGAGCTTTCGTTGCGGCCTGAATCGGAGCTCCTGGTCTGGTGTGCCCGTACGGCTGTGACAGATGCGCTCAAGGCACGTATCCGGCAGAGAGTGCAAGAACCGCTTGAGTGGGCCTTCGTCCTCGACCTGGCTCGGTGTCATGGTGTGGGCCCGCTTGTCTATCGAACGCTGTCCACCGTCTGTTCCGATCTCGTGCCCGCCGAATGGTTGACTCAGTTACGCCAGAAGACCCAAGCCGGTGCCTTGCTTAACCGGTTGCTTGCCCAGGAACTCGTCGTCTTATGCGAGGCCTTTGAGGCGCGGGGAGTACCGGTCATGCCCATCAAAGGGGCGACCCTAGCTGTGTCGGCCTACGGCGATCTGGCCCTTCGCGATTTTAGCGACATGGATCTGCTTGTCCCAGAAGGTTCTACTGCAGAAGCCCAGGCTGTGTTGCTGGCGCAGGGCTATGAGAAGAAGGACCCTTCCTCTGAATCTGGTGAAACGGAGCACGAGGAAGGGCCGTACCATGTGTATATCAAGAGGCGCACGCTTTTTCGCGTCGATCTCCAGTGGGTGATGGCACACCAGCACTTTGCGTTTCAGCTGGATCGTCCCGAGTTCTGGCAACGTCGAACGCCTGTTCCTCTAGCGAACAGGACAGTACAAGGATTGGCGCCGGAAGATCTGTTAATTGTTCTGTGTGTCCATGGGTCGAAGCACGCATGGGAACAGCTCAAGTGGGTGTGTGATGTTGCCGAGCTGCTTCGCGCACACGATCACTTGGATTGGGATCAGATCTTCTCGCAGGCATCGATGTGGCGCTGTCGACGTCTGGTCCTCATGGGATTGTCACTCGCACATCGGTTGCTTGATGTGCCGCTGCCCGAGACGGTTCTCGCGCGGCTCTCTGCCGATTCAGATGTGCCCATGCTTTCCCACCGAATGCCATCCACGTTGCTGGCAGATCGTCATATCGGTGTGGATGAGGCCCAGGCAGTCGCACTCTATTTCTCTTTGAAAGATTCGTGGTGGGAACGCTGGCGGTTTGGCCTGATACTGTGTCGTGATCAGAGCCCAATGGTCACGAGCCCTCCAGTCTGGTTTCGCTGGCGTACCTCTCTTCCACGTCTCGCTCGGCTCGTTCGTCCTCTTCATCGAACCATGAGGAGTCTGTTCCCCTCCACGATTCGTGGCGCGATCAATCGTTGGGTGGGGCATGGTGGGTAGTCATCGTCTCGTTGCGACATGCCATGGCGCCCATCAGAGACGCAAAGGATGGACCGCATGCTCTCCAATTACGCAATTACGCAGACGTAGAAAATTCCCTGGAAGCCTCCAATTGACCTGATTCACACGGGGGAATCGAATCCTCGTCCCTTGGATCGCTCGTCTTAGGTTCAGCCCGCGTATTCCTTGGATTTGGAAACGGCGAATGCTGGAATCTTCTCATTGAGGCTTGCTAGACTGAACCCATCATGATTCGATTCATAACAAAGTATTGGACCGTGTTGCGCGTGGGATTGATTGTGTCGTGGATTCGTTTCTTGTTGCGGGTCAAGAGCTTGCCGCTGGTGTTGAACCGATTGAGTCCTCGCTTGATGACGGGGAGGCCTGACGAGGCGGTGATGGAAGATCTGGTCTATTATGTGGATCGTTGGCTTACACTGTTTCCCTATAACAAAAAAGGAAATTGCTTCCCACGGTCGTTGGCCCTCTATTGGTTCGCGTGGCGATTGGGATATCCGGTTCTCTTTCATTGTGGGGTGAGAAAAGAGGCGTCGAATCTCGATGGCCATGCGTGGCTTACGTTGGATCGCCAGCCTTTTCATGAGCCGGGCCAGCATTGGAAATGTTTCATCGTGACCTTTTCGTATCCTCCGGATTCGGTAGCCGGGACGCAGGACTTTGCCATCCGGCGACAGGATAATAAGACAGCGATGTCCTGACGAGATATTCATCGCGTTGTCCTATCATCCATGAACATCATTCTGAATCGCATAGGTCCCTTCCTCCTGACGCTTCGCCACGCCCTCTCGTTCGTCTGGCAGAGTAGTCCGAGTCTGGCCATCGGCAGTATCGTGGTACGCGTGATTCAAGGGCTCCTTCCCCTGGTGGTGCTGTATCTGACGAAGTTGTTAGTTGATGCCGTGACCCAAGGGATCAAGACCCCACCAGCCGAGGCCTCGTTGACCCCGATGACGATGATCCTTGCGGGGCTGGCAGTGGTCGCGGTAGCCAGTGCCATACTGACCGTCGTCGTTTCTGTGATTTCGAGGATTCATGCTCAAGTCGTCACGGATCATATGCATGCGCTCCTCCAGGCAAAGTCCGTCGAGGTCGATCTAGAGTACTATGAGAATGCTCGGTATCAAGATACGCTACATCGTGCACAACAAGAAGCGCCCTATCGTCCGACGGCGATTCTCAACGCCTTGCTCCAATTTTGCCAAGATGCCATTTCATTGCTTGCGATGGCAGGCATACTCTGGTGGCTGCATTGGGGGGTGATTCCGGTCTTAATGCTGACGGCTATTCCGTACTTCTTCGTTCGTCTGCAGCAAGCCAATAAGCTGTTTGCCTGGGAGCGCGAGCGGACGCCGCTTGAACGGAAGGCCTGGTACGTCAATATGCTACTGACGCAAGCCACTGCAGCGAAGGAAATCCGGCTGTTCGGCCTCGGCCCTCTGTTACGGCAATGGTTCCAGGAGGCCCGATCGGTGCTGCGTCGGGAACGGATCGCGTTAGAGCGCCGCTGGGCACTCGCGGGTCTTGCCGCACAGGTCGTCGGCGTGGCTGGTGTATTTGGCGTGTATAGTTTTGTGGCGGTCCGAACGTTTGAGGGGTTGCTCACCGTGGGGGACCTCGTCATGTATTTTCTGGCGGTGCAGCGAGCCGCAGGATTCCTGGAGGGTGTGGGATGGAGTGTGTCAAGCCTCTATGAGAGCAATCTGTTCCTGACCACGTTGCATGAGTTTTTGGGGATCAAATCTCGTTTGCCTGAATCGGCGCATCCGAAGCGGTTTCCCCAACCGATCACGCAGGGGATCACATTCGATCATGTGTCATTCCAATACCCGAATGAAGAGCGGGTGGCGATCCGGGACTTTACCTTTACGATCAGACCCGGCGAACATGTCGCATTTGTCGGGGCTAATGGTTCTGGGAAGACAACGCTGGTGAAGCTTCTGTGTCGTTTGTACGATCCGTCGGGGGGACGCATCACGGTCGATAAAGCAGATCTTCGGGACTATCCCATTGCCGATATACGCAGCGCCGTCAGCGGGATCTTTCAGGACTTTGTGAAGTTTCAGCTCTCAGCAAAAGACAATATCGCGTTGGGCGTGCGATCCCACGACGTCGACCTTTCCGCCGTCACCCAGGCGGCCAAACAGGCTGGGGTCCATGAGGCCATCGAGCGCTTGCCGAAGGGGTACGAGTCATTGCTCGGGAAGCTGTTCGATGGCGGGCATGAACTGAGCATCGGCGAATGGCAAAAGGTGGCGCTCGCCAGGGCCATCCTCCGCGATTCTCAGATCCTGATTCTCGACGAGCCCACCAGCGCGATGGATGCCAAGGCAGAAGCGGAACTGTTCGAGCGCTTTCACGAACTCGCCCAGGGACGTATCGCGATTTTGATCAGCCATCGACTGTCTACTGTAAAAATGGCCGACCGAATCTTTGTCGTCGACCGGGGCCAGATCGTCGAACAAGGTACACACGACGACTTGATGCGCCAACAAGGACTCTACGCTACGCTTTTCCTCACCCAAGCCCAGCATTACCAGTAGACTTCGTCCCGCCTCTCTTTCTCGCTGCGTTCTAACAGAATACTGAAATAGTCCGCCACCGTAGAAGACCGTTATTTGGTCTGTCTCGTGTGTTTGGTTGATCCAGCCTAACCTTATAGATAGGCCAACAAGCCAGAGAACCGTACAAACCGAGCTTGCCCCAAACACGCAGGCCATCGAATGTCTATCGTGCCACAATAATTTTTCCACAACCTGGTTGGAGCCCTTTCTCAGGCTATCGCCTGTTGTCACACGTATTGAAACTCATCACCAAAGTAGGGCGTCTCCCCCACTTTTAGTGAGCTAGGCAGAATCTCGTGGACGAGGTACTGTTCGCAACAACATGGCGCAGTTCCTCGACCAGGATGCATGGAAGGACAGGTCTGAGGTCGCGCCGGAGAGGAGTCGCCTCGCGTGATTCTCATTCTTGCCGAATCCACAGACCCTTGGGCCATGCTTGTGCACAAGGAGGCACAGCATACTAGCGGAGATGTCTTCTGGATCCAGCCCGCGCAACTCATAGACAGGATTTTACTCAATTGGCCGGTGGTGACCGGTGCCTCGGCCGTGCCTGGCACGGTGGTGATTGATGGCCAGACAATTCCTCTTGTCGACCTCACCGGTATCTTTGCACGCCTCAGGCTACCACCACCCTTAGAACTAGAAGAACTGCCCTTGGAAGATCGCGACTACGTGATCAAAGAAACCAGCGCGGCATGGCTGGCGTTTTTCAATGCCATGCCTTGCGCCGTGGTCAATCGGCCTATTCCTGGCGGTCAGCCCACCATTCTCGCCGGGAGTCCGTTCATGTCCCAGCTTGCCAAGAAGCATGGATTTTTTCTCCCGTCTTCTTGCTGCACGTCCAGCCAGGCCGATGCAATGTTGCAGTTTTCAGCCTGGAGCGAGCGGGTCTATCTCAAGCCATTAGGATCGCATGAGCCAGGGATGTTCTTGCAGGCCCACGATGGCTTCGAACAGATCTGTCGTGTCATGGAGCGACGGGCGGTCTCAATGCAAGCCATCCCGCACGGGCAGCGCGTGACGGTGTATGTCGTCGGAGAGGAGATCGTCGCGACCGTCCTGCAGCCAAGTGCGGACGTGCCGCAGCGGATGGAGATGCCGCTGGTACCAGTCGAGCGCTGTCTCGGTCTTATAGGGGATTTGGGACTGACGTTTGCCGAATGCCAATTCATCGTGACCACTGAAGGACCGATCTATTGCCTCGACGTAAGCAGTGCTCCAGAATTCAGGTGTTGTCCGCAAGAAGTTCAACCGCAGATCGTGTGCCGCCTGGTCGAATATCTTTCCGAAGTGAGGAGTCTATCGCTTCATGATTCTCTTGATGGGTCTGATCGCCGATCCAGTGCTCGCGAATGTCTGTGCGAGACTCGCAGCCCGCAACGCTGACCTCATGCTCGTCCATCCGGAGT
>JBDTPK010000175.1:0-6055 GCA_039932735.1 Nitrospirota bacterium | reverse complement strand
CACCAATTCCGCAGAGTGTGCCAGACGATTTGTAGGAGAACGGTCTGGTCGGCTGGCCTTCCAGAACTCGGAGAATGTTCTCTGCAACTTGCCGTCCCTGGCGTTCTGCAAATTGCCCAGTCGTCGGCGCTGGACGCCGGTCGTACGTATTCACGATCAGGGCGCAGTCGCCGACAGCCCAGACATTGGGGACTCCTTTGAGGCGCATGTCCGGGTCGGTGACCAATCGGTCCTTCTCCTTGGGCGTATCGAGCCACTGTACTAATTGAGCCGCTGTCGTCCCAATTGTGCAGACGATCGTGGCGCCTGTGACCATCCGGCCATCTGTCAGTCCGACTCCGTCCGCCGTCGCCAGCACAACGCGTGTGTTCAAGAGCATATGAATGCCGGCCTGCTCCATCTTGGATTGGGCGAACTCGCGCAAAGTCGGACTGACCTCTGGCAAAATCTGGTCACGAGCATGCACCAAGGTCACGGTCACGTCACGGATCGTGAAGGTGCGATAGAACTGGATGCTGGCACGCAGGAGGTCATTGAGTTCACCGGCCACCTCCACCCCGCTGAATCCACCGCCGACAATGACAAACGACAGATACCAGCGTCGCCGTTTCGGATCATCGCAGACCTCGGCTTTTTCGAGTTGCTCCATGACGTGGAACCGCAACGTCATGGCATCGCCCACCGACTTCAGCGGGAACGCATGGTCGACCATGCCGGGCACGAGATTGAGGTTGACGGAGGAGCCGCAGGCAATAACTGCATGGTCAAACCCCATACTCCGCAGGCGTCCGTCATAGCCTTCGTATTCCACCTCAGAACCAGCAGGATCGATCCTGCGAACCTCTTCATTCCGACAGGATACGTCGGGCAACAGCTGCCGCAGCGGCGTCGCGACCGAGTCCGGGCCGATCGTGGCGCCGACCACTTCCGCCAGTAGCGGATAGTAGACCATGGAGTTTTCTCGGTCGAAGAGCACGATCTCGCAGGCATCTGGGGTAAGCCGTTTCCGCAACGTTTTCGCGCAGTGCACGCCAGCAAATCCGCCCCCTATTATGATGATTCGCTTGAGACTCATACTGGTCGCTTCCGCGATCTACTAGCGATGTTCCCGAGGAGCTTCTGACGTGATCGAGAAGTAGATCCGGCTTCATGAAGCCAAGGAGTATTCAAGGTCCTTCACGTAAAACACCACATGACCAAGGTAATGAGCTTTCATCTGAATCACTCCTGGTGGACCATGGCTATCGGAGCAGCGCTCTGACCGACGCATGTGCCAGCCCTACATCGGGCGCTCGTTGAAGCGCATCGTAATAGTGCTTGCCGAATCCGGTTCCCCCTTCCGAAGGGGTCAGCAGCATTCGAACCGATGCGATGAGGACAGGAGTATGCGAGCCATCCGATGACGCGTCTTCGTCAACATACTCATCAAGCTGGGCCACCAATTGAGACAACGGACGCAGCCAGGCAAACCATGCATGGGTCAACACAAGCTGAAGGAACTCGCCGTTGGAGGCAATCCGGCCATACACCCGCTCATAGGACACCCGTTCGTCGTCCAACAACGCTTTGTGCAGACGAAGCAGCGCGTGGCGGAGTTGATCCACATGTGAAGGTCCTGGATTAAAATTCGACATGATCGAATCTCCCTGGCTATGATCTATCCATAGACTTCGTTTCGACCCGTGTCCCGATCGGAATGAGTGCTCCACTGATCTGGGCAGCTTCGCCTGAGGCGAGAAAGAGCAGCGTCTCGGCGATGGATTCCGGCTTCGTCCATGTGGACGGATCTGCCTGCGGCATACTGGCGCGGTTGGCCGGCGTATCAATCGTGTTCGGCAGCACTCCATTGACAGTCACCCCTGACCCACTCAATTCCAGCGCTAGGACCTTGATCAATGCGAGCAGGCTCGATTTGGAGATAAGATAGGCAGCGGCGCCGGGGAACGGCTCGATCGCGGCCCAAGCTGCCACATGGACGATGCGCCCGTTGCCGTTTTTCAACATGTGGGGAAGCACCGCTTTCGAGAGGAGGAATGCTGTAGTCACATTCATAGTCAGCATCCGCTGCCAAAGTGTCGCGTCAGTCTCCACCACGCGACCCATGGCGAAACCACCGACCAGATTGATGAGCGCATCAATGCGGCCGGCCTCTCGGATCACGTCATTCACGAGACGTTGCACGTCGGCTTCATTCGTGACATCGGCTTTCATCGCGGATACTCCGACGCTCTGAGCCGACGGTGGAGTGCGATCTGCTGTAATGACCTGCGCGCCTGATCGCACAAAGGCCGGCGTGACGATTTGCCCGAGCGCTCCGGACCCTCCGGCAATCAGCACCACCTTTCCATTCAATGGCATGAGCCTATTTCCTTTAGATGATTGCCTCTACCCCGTCGGCTCACTATAGAGTCGGTGTGCCTTGCGGCCGCCACTGCCTGTTCAATTCCGCGGTCGAGGACCATCCACATGATGGCGGCGACGATATAGAGGGCGCAGGCGATCCACGGATGCGCGTAGGAAAGTGGAATCGCGCTTCTCGGCGTGCCTTACCCATCGTCATCCGTCGCTTTCTCAGCAGGATGCTAAAAAAGTCCGCCAGCGGCGTTCTCGCATCGCTCAGAGGCTCAACATACCGAAGCGTACGCCTGGGCCTCTTGGCTCGCTGCGGCCTTGCCGGACGTCCTTTTGGGCATCCTGCAAGTTGTTGATGTCTCAACGCCATGCGTAAAAACACAGCGGGATTTGAGCGTAACCTGAGTTTTTCCGCAGCTCGCTCGGCGTTGCGCCGGCTTAAACGAACCGTGGCAGTCCATGTCGGAAGGCGCGCAGATGGGTTCGTTGATTGACTCTATACTCACCTGCCTCGAGTTAGCCACTCCAGCTTCGCAGGAAGGCGCATTTTCCTATGTAGCACTCGTCGCTGTTTCCCTCAGACTTCCATGCCTTCGTCACCTGCAGGACCGACCTTTGCTAGCAGTCCATCAGCGTGAGCATCTATCTCGTGTTCGCAGCACAGCTCAGACTTATCATTTCTTGCTGCTGCGGCAGCATGTGCCATTGCGAGCTGGTGTTCAGAATCTAGAGCATCGTCTCCAGCCTTCGCGCCGGCATGGAAATTCATTGTGTCGCTGACTTGGTTTTGTCGGGCACAAACGCGACATCGGCCACCTTGTTATCTCCGTCCACCAAGAGCACGGCGGCATCACCTTTGGATAACGTCGCGAGCCTCGGCTGAATCAGTAGACGTGCTTCGTAAGAATACGCTATGCCGTCTTCGGTCCGGATAGTAATGGTATTGTTTGCCAAGGGCTTCAGAATCACACCCGCAACCTGGGTGAGGTTGCCTTTAAGCGGAGATTTCTGTTGTCCGAGTTCTGCCGCCCGATGAACTGACTCCACGCTCGCCATTGTCACGTCTACGATCTTATCCAACTCATCAATGAGAAAGGCGACATCTGCCCCGACAGGAATCGAGGCCACTTTGCTTCGAGCGACCGGTCGGATGAAGTGAGACGTTTCTTTCCCCTCAGCGGTACGAATCACCGCCTTGTCGTGTCCGGTATCCAGGGGTTCGGCGAGTTGACCTTGCACCACATGATGGTGGGAAGTCTCACCGACTTTATGTACATCGACTAAGAGGTTTTGATCATTGACTGTGACCTCGACTAGGTCGCCTCTTTTCAAGTCTTCCAAGCCCTTGGCTTTTCTCACGTTCATGGGAACAAAACGAGGTTGCATCTCGTCTGTATGAATTCGTGCCTGGTCGCTCCTGACCTCCTCGACAGTACCGAGAAGAACCCGTTCCCCGGAAAGACGTTGCGTATCCGTCCCCTCTGCCGCGGCCGCGGGAATAACGGATACCGTTCCGATGCACAACATGATCAACATTGTTCGTCGCCATAGCGTCTGCGGTGCCATAATCGCTCCTTTCAATTGTGAGTATTTCACTACCTCAGTCAGACAAGGCAACAGCCAACTCATATTGCATGTCTTGACGATCACCCTTCTTTTTAAAGATTCTTCCGCATCCGCACGACCCTGCCCAAGATATGCTGCTGTTTCGTCATGGGGAGGTCGTCATACCTTCGATTGAGCGGATGAAGAACCGCCTGCCCACCGATGTCCTTCAGCTGCCGTAAGAGGGGTTCCTCGGGGTGACTGTCCGCACTCTCGATCAGCACATATTGACCAGGTTCAGCCGGAAGATCAGGATTGACAAAAATGATTTCGCCCTCGCTGAATAGCGGCAGCATGGAATCGTCTCTCACCTGTATGGCGAAGGTACGCAGCCCTGGCAGGTCTGTTTCGAGCATCGTTTCCGCCTGGATGACATGAGGCGGCCCTTGGCTGACGACCATCTTCTCGATCTGATCCCCCTTCAACAGCGGCACCTTCCTCATCTCGCCGATAGGCGAGCGATGGGTACTTCCTGTGAGTTCGAACAGCCCCTCCGGATATGGCTGGCCGCCGGCTCGTAGCGAATCCACATCCATACGAAAATGTCTGGCAAATGTGTCCCAAATTGCCGGGTCTTGCGGGAGTTCACCGGCCAGAATATCCATGATCGTGCGCGCGGAGACACCGACTGCCGAGGCCAACTCCTCTTCAGTCACCCCCTCACCAATCTCTCGCTGAACGAGACCTTTCAAGTCCATAGGGGAATTCCTCCTCTAGTAGGCTGCGGAAAAACTCTGTTGATACACACAATGCCATTGGAATCTTTCCTATTGCCTCGACGTCACAGTCGCAGGATGCTCAAAAAGACCTAATTTCTCACCTGCCCAGCTCCGGCGGTTGTTTCACCTTCCACCCTGAGCCTGCCAAGACACTCTCTTTTTCCAGAGAGGCGCCTTTCCACAGGCAAGGTCGTAGCGAGCGAAGGGATACAGTGCCGCTGTCCGTCGATGCAGCAGGCCTCCATAGCTCTCCAAGGCTGCGCCGGCGAGCTGTTCCACATATTCCTCCCCTCCACCATCACCGATTATGACTAAAGGGTACGTAGGGCGCTGATCAAAATTGATCAGATGATGAGGCCGCGTACTTCGTCGCCTTCTGCCCTCAGGCTCCTAGAAGGCGCGACCCCGACGATCAGGAAAACTTACCCGGAAACTGTTTTGCCAACGCCGTCGTCATGGTATCCGCAATGACATAGATGTGTTGTCGCATCATCGGCCAAGTTGCCCCTAGAGGTGCATAGTCTTTTGCCTTGTACTGATTGATTTGAAGAACATGGTGGGCTCCATGTGTTGCGATCAAGCCCCGAACAATGTCCTTCTGGAGGTAGGGATTGAGATGGCTCAGGAAATCGGCGATCTCGTCGGCATTCGACGCCAAGTAGGTTAGCGCTCTATCTTGTTGTCGTTTATCCCCTGCGAGGGCGGCCTCCGAGTATTTCCTCACTGCGCGAATGTTGTGGTCCAGCAAGCTATAGAACTTTTCCGAAGCAACTTCACCATAAAAAGGCGTCATCACACTTGCGATCTGTTTTGTATTGGCCACGACTTCTTTCTCTGCGGCATCCCGCTCCTCCGGTTCGTTCGTCGCGATGTTCGACACGACGTGCCGAACCCAAAAGATATGCCCGACCCAGAGATCACGAAGGTTCTGCTGCATCTCCGCCATACGGGCTGGATTCGCATCCCCGCCTGTTCGTATTCCGTAATCGCAGCCTGCCAGGCCAACGAACGCGAGTGCCAACGCAACAACAAATTGATGTATTTTATTCATACAGCCCTCCTTCAAAACTTGTGCGACCAATGATTGATAAATCCTGAGGATGACTTCGGTCTCCTGCAGTGCATAGTCCGACCATAACAGTCGTATATGAAGAGATCGTGAACGGGCGATGAAGAATTCTTCATCATTCTATAACCTTTGACATGCACACCCGCGATGTGCGATCGCACTCCATCGACAATATTCGCAAATACTTGCAATGCCAATGTTGGGGTGAGAGCGCTGGGGCGAACAGAAAGGAATTCGTTTCTCTCGCCCTGTGCCCCGGCCTCTCTCGTCTGCTTTCTAGCTCCATTATCCATGAACACTTTGCTGCAAT